>JAKLDZ010000460.1 GCA_022703255.1 Myxococcota bacterium
GTGACCGGGACCGGTTCCGTCCGGCACACGGGACGCATGCCCGGCCCGATCGCTCGCGGGTCGGGCATTCCCCTCTTGGCGCGGTCACAGGCGTCTGATAGACCGCGCCGCCATGAACGCCACCGCACCCGTCGCCGACACCAAGACCAATACCGTCACCCACAGCGGACGCTCGTTCTTCATGCGACCGCTCAACGAGAACTCCTTCACCGTGATCGAGAATGGCGTGGCCGTGGGCCGCGTGCTCGAGGTCTTCGGCAGCGCCCAGGGCATCGCCGAGCACGAGTCGGTCACCGAAGAGATGATGACCGAGATCGGCGAAGCCTGGTTCGCCGCGATCGCCTGAGCGCGAGTCGCTCTCGCCGGAACGTTGATCGAGGGTGAGAAGGAAGGGGGCGGGGTGGCCCGCCCCCGGCTGGGGAGCTGTCTACGGACAGGCCGCCGCATCGACGCAGATCGGCTCGGCCACGTTCAGGCCGAGACCGGCGCAGCAGACCTGGCTCGCGCCGTAGTAGTCCGTGCAGATCGGCGTACACGGGCAGGTCGTGCAGGGCGCTGCCGGCGCGTACTCCACGCACGCGCCGCCTACGCAAACCTCGTCCTGGTTGCACCCCTGACCGCATCCGCCGCAGTTGAGCGGGTCGGTCGCCGTGTTGACGCAGGCATAGCGGTTGTTGCCGAGGTTGCACTGGGTCAACCCGGCGGAGCACTGCGTGCTCTTGCAGGCGCCCGCCTCGCAGCGCTGGTTCTGCGGGCACATCGTCCCGCAAGCTCCGCAGTTGTACGGGTTGCTGTTCAGGTCCCGACACTGTCCCATGCAGGACGTCAGCCCGGGCCGGCAGCGGCACTGCCCCGCGGAGCAGTACTGGCTGTTGCCGCACGCGTTGTAGCACTGCCCGCAGTTGTCCGGATCCGTATCGCGGTCCACGCAGGCGCCACCGCATCGGTTCAACCCCTGCGCACACACGCACGTGTTGTTGACGCTGCACACCTCGGTCAGGTCGCAGTGGCTGTCCGCCGTGCACGCCACACACTGGTTCGTCGCGCTGCAGTGCGGCGCCGTCCCGGGGCAGTCCGCGTCCTCGAGGCACCTCACGCACGAGAGCGTGGCCGGATTGCAGTGCGGTGTGGCGATCAGCATCGAGCAGTTCGTGTCCGAAAGGCACTGCACGCAGTTGCCGTTGGGAATGTCGCAATACGGATACGGCGCGCCGCAGTTCGCATCGCTCGTGCAGAAAGGCACGCAGGTGTGCGTCCCGAGATTGCACTGCAGCGTGGCGCTCCCGCAGTTGTTGTCGGTCAGGCACTCGACGCACACGTTGGCCGCCGTGTCGCAATACGGCACGGTGCCGGGACAGTTCGCGTTCGACGTGCACGCCACGCAGGTCTTCGTGGTCGTGTTGCAGGCGGGCTTGCCGGGCACGGTCGCGCACCCGGTGTCGTCTACGCACTGCACGCACGAGAGCGTGGTCGGGTCACACACCGGCTCGAGGGGGTTCTTGCAGTCCGTGCTCGTGAGGCACTCCACGCAACTGTGGTCCGTCATGTCGCATATCGGCTCGCCCGAACCGAGACAGTTCGTGTTGCTCATGCACTGCACGCACAAGTGGCTCCCCGCCTCGCAGTACGGCGTCGGGGCCGAGCACTGCCCATCCGAGATGCACGGCACGCACTTCTGCGCCGTGAGGTCGCAGGCCGGCGTCGGCGCTGCACAGTCGCCGTTGTCGAGGCACTCCACACACGCCATCTTGGTCGCATCGCACGCAGGCGTCGGCGACGCGCAGTGGGTGTCCGCGAGACAGCCCACGCACACGTGGTTCGCCGTGTCGCACGCCGGAATGGGGGCAGCGCATTGAGCGTCGCTGCTGCACTCCACGCACTTCCCGCTCGCGATGTCGCAGGCCGGCGTCGGTGCCGCGCACTGCGCATCCTCGGTGCACTTGCCGCACGTGTGAGTGGACGCGATGCACGTCGGTGCGCTCGGCTCGGTGCAGTCCGCGCTCGCAAGACACTGCACACACGCCTTCGCCGCGACGTCGCACTTCGGCGTCGGCGCTGCGCAGTGCACGTCACCCACGCATGCAACGCAGGTCCCCGTCGCGATCTCACACGCCGGAGTCGGCGACGCGCAGTGGGAATCCGACGAGCAACCTGCGTCGCGGGCGGCACCGGCGGCGCCAGCGTCGCCCGCAGCGCCAGCGTCGCCTGCAGCACCCGCCTGCCCTGCGGCACCGGCCTGCCCCGCGGCACCGGCCTGCCCTGCGGCTCCGGCCTTCCCCGCCGCGCCTCCCTTCCCTGCCGAGCCCGCACTCCCGGCGGTTCCTCCCGTCCCGCCGTCTTCGGGTTCCGTCACCAGCTCGGCGTCGCCATCCCCGCCGCATCCGATGACCGCAACGACCGCTCCAACACCCACGAGCAGCATCCAGCTACGCATTCGCCGCATGTCCATCCTCCGGTTGGCGGGACAGTCGCCCGCTCACGTCCTCTTGGCCCGCGTTGGCAAACAGAATCGCCAGCGTTGGATGCTACAGGCTGGTGCCAGAACGTGACAAGAGGCACTGTGCACGCGAGATGAAAGGCCCGGTATCGCTGGAGGCTGGCGCCATTTTCAACGCAACCAGCGCGGTGTGCTAGTGTGCTGGGTTCCAAGTCGAGGGACATGCAGGACGGCGCCGTCACCCAGGAGATCCGAAAACGAACGCGTTTCGAGTACGTGTTCGGCGGCATCTTTGGGGTGGTCGTGCTCGGGATCGGCGCAGCGAGCGTTGTCCCGTGGAGACCAGGCGGGAGCGACGCTCCGAAGGTCGAAGGGGTGGCGCCGGAGCTGAGCTCCAACGTGATCGCGCCCGAGGAGAAGGAGCGCGTGGTGATCGGCACGCGTCCGCAGCGGGCTCAGCAGCCCGAGGCGGAGCCGGCCCGCGAGGTCACGCTCGAGCTCACCCCGATGAGCGAGCAGGAGCTCGCGCGGCTGCTTCAGCGAGCGCACGAGGACGTCTTCGGCAAGCCGCCCCACATGATGCGCCTGTCGGTCGCCTGGGCGCACCTCGCCCTCGAGCACTCGCGCGGCAGCGAGATCTACTGCAACAACTACGGCAACCTCATCGCCAACGACAGCGGCCCGTTCTACCGTCTGCAGGCCACCGAGCGCACGCGCAAGAACGCGAAGGCCGCGCTGGGCGAGTGGCGCAACATGACGATGCGCTTCCGGGCCTACTCGTCGCCTCGCGACGGCGCCGCAGCGTACTGGCGACTCATCCACGAGAAGTACACCGCGGCGCTGGCCTACTTCGACAACGGCAACGGTTACCTCGCCGGGCGGAAGCTTGCGGAGGCCGGCTACATGACCGCGGAGGCCCAACCCTACGCGCACTCCCTGGGCAGCCTGCAGGAGGAGTTCCTCACACGAATCTGGCCGGAGCTTCAGTGACCGCCGCTCGACGCGCACCGCCACAGCGCGAAGCCGTTGCCCAGGTCGCTGCAGGGATCGATGTCGCCCCGCTCCGATGACAGCCCGGTCAGCGAGAGCCGGAACAGCTCCGCTGCGGATCGCGTCCCGCTCACACGCACCTCGGACCAGCAGCGCTCCCACTGCTCGAACCACGCACGGAGCCAAGAGCCGTCCACCACCGCTCGCCTCGAGTCCTTGGGAAGGAAGTCGCGGAACAGCCAGGGTCCGAATCCGCGCGCGAAGTCGGTGAAGACGAGCAGCCCCTCGGTGTCGAGCGAGTCCCCCCGACGACGTTTCAGCCACGCCGTGAGCACGTGGCCGTCGGTGTCGCTCGTCCCCTCCATCAGCAAACCACCCTCGACGAGCGCACCGCCGAGGAGCCTGTGGACGGGCGCGGATTCGGACGCGGGATAGGATCGCAGGACGTTCATCACGCGGATCACGCGGGCAAGGGGGTCGGCACGAACGACTTCCTGGAACCCGCCTCGGAGGAAGCGCAACGCGGTCCCCCGCGAAGCACCGACTGCCGCCTCTGCTCGTGCGGAATCGACCTCGTAGCCTACGACCCCGCAGCCCGGCGCGATCGCCCACACCCTCGCTGCGAGCTCCACGGTCGTCACCGGACTGCCCCCGAAGCCCACGTCGACCACGGGACTCGCTCCGTGGCGCGGCTCGCGCAGAAGGTCCGCCTCGCGCACCTCGAGCCAACGGTCACAAGCAGCCAGGCGCCCGGGGCGCGTTCGGGCACGCGCTGCACGATCACGTACCGCTGACTCGCTCACCATGTTGCCGGCTGCACCCTCTAGCACGGGCGGTCCGACGCCGGGGGCGCGTGCTACGGTCCGGGGCGATGCCGGGTCCATGTGCTTCTCCCCCCCTGGTCGTGCTGTTTTCCGACACACACCTCACGGCGCTGCTCAAGCCCTCGGGGATGCTGGTGCACCGCGGCATGGGCAACGATCGGGTCACCCTCGCCGGGCTGGCGGCTCGACAGCTCGGGCTCCCGGTGTACCCGATCCACCGGCTCGATCGCGGCACCAGCGGTGTGCTCGTGATCGCGCACACGCCAGAGGTCGCCGCGGACTTGCAGCAGGCATGGACCGATGGACGCGCGGAGAAGGTCTACCTCGCGCTGGTGCGCGGCTGTCCCCCGCCCCACGCCGTG
>JAKLDZ010000461.1 GCA_022703255.1 Myxococcota bacterium
CCCGATCGGCAGGGTCTTCGAGCCGATCGTCACGTCCCCGAGCCTCACCAGCCACGCCGACGTCGAAATCCCGGGTGCAAGCACACCGAGATACCGCGCAAATACCAGCCCTACCGCAGCGATCGACGCCGACTGGATCACCATGAACAGCGTCCAGCCGTAGAGAAAGCCCCACACCGGCGAGTACGCCTCGCGCAGGTACACGTACTGCCCGCCCGCCTGCGGATACATCGCCGCAAGCTCGCCGTACGACAGCGACACCATCAGCGTCATCACGCCGGTCACCGCCCACACGACCAGCATCCACCCGGGCGACCCCACCCCCTGCGCGATGTCTTGCGACACCACGAAGATCCCCGAACCGATCATCGCCCCGGCCACGATGTTCGTCGCGTCGATCAGCCCCAGCCCGCGTACGAACGACCCCTCACCCTTCGTCGTCACCCGGCCACGCTACCACACCCCTCTTCCCCTCTTCCCCTCCCTCTGCGAGCCCCCGAAGAAATCCTTGGGAACCATCTGCAAAGGGCGATGTCATTGTGACCGAGCGCCACGAACTCCCGTCGCTCCCGGACAAGCGGGAAGAATCACGACGGGCGTTACCCCCGGCGCCAACGCGCCCCCGGCGCGACCCACGAGCCAATCCCCTGCTGCGCGCAGGACGACGAGGAAGGTGCATGATGACGAGCCCGTTCGATCGCGACCTCAACCCCTTCACCACCACTGCCAACGATCCGTTCGCGCCCTCGCCTTTCGCCTCCGACCAGGCCGCGCCCAGCCGCTACGTCATGGTCCGCAGCGGCCCCGAGGTGAACCCCGCCGAAGTCGAACTCGCCGAGCAGACCGCAATCGAAGTCATGATCCTCTGGGGCGACACCGTCCTCGAAGTCCGCCACCTCGAGCCCGGTCGCAGCTTCTGGCTCGGCGAGCAGGACGACAAGATCGTCAAGTGCGACTGCATGATTCCGGCGAACAAGCTCGGCTCCGACCGCGCCCCCTTCGTCCTCGGCTCCCGCCAGCTCTCTCGCGCCATCTTGCTCCCCGGAACGACCGGCTACGTCGTCGTCCCCGGCGCCGGACGCATGGACCTGAGCGTCGCGATCGCCAAGGGAATCGCCACCCCGTGCGGAGAGGTCCCCGGCGCCCACGAGCTGCCTCTCACCCCCGACACCCGCGTGCACCTCGAGCTCAACGGACTGGTGTTCCAAACCGCCGCCGTGCGCGCCGGACGCAAGCCCGCCGGCGGACTCCTCGCCGATCGCGACTGGTCCGCCACGATGTTCGTCGGCTTCTCCATGGCGGCCCACGCCGCGATGATCGCCGCGGTCGCCATGTTCATGCCTCCCCTCGGGCTCACCGATGCCGAGGCCGCGCAGAAGGATCAGCTCGTGTTGATGCAGCAGTACCTCAGCGCCTCCGCGGAGCGCGAGGCGGAAGCACGCGAGGCTGCCAACGTCACCAACGACGACAAGGCCGACGATCGCGAGGGCGGCTCGGGTCAGCGGGCCCAGGGCGAAGAAGGCAAGATGGGCACCCTCACCTCCAACGCGACCAACCGTACCTACGGCGTCAAGGGCCCCAAGACCAACACCGACCCGCACATCGCCCGCGCCGCCGCGCTCAGCGAGGCCGCCCAGTTCGGCATGATCGGCCTCATCAACACCGGCGCAGGCGGTGACCCCAACGCCCCCACCGCACCCTGGGGTCGCGACGACTCCCTCGGCTCCGATCCGATCAGTGCTCGCGGCAACATGTGGGGCGACAGCATCGGCGACGCCTTCGGTGGCGGCGGACTCGGCCTCAGCGGCATCGGCGAAGGCGGCGGCGGTCGCGGCGATGGCATCGGGCTCGACACCATCGGGACCATCGGACGCGGCGCTGGCACCTGCACCGACGTGAACTGCCAGGGGATCGGCCGCGGCCGCGGCAGGCTCGCCAAGGGCCACACCACCAAGGCCCCTGTCATGCGCGAAGGAGCCACCGTCTCCACTGGCAAGATCCCTCCCGAAGTCATCCAGCGCATCGTGCGCCAGAACTTCGGTCGCTTCCGCGTCTGCTACGAGAACGGCCTGCGCACCAACCCCAACCTGCAGGGACGCGTCACCACCCGCTTCGTCATCAGCCGCGAGGGGACCGTCGCCAACGCCGCCAACGGCGGCTCCGACATCCCCGACCCCAGCGTCGTCTCCTGCGTCGTCGGCGCCTTCTACGGCATGAGCTTCCCCGCCCCCGAGGGCGGCATCGTCACCGTCAGCTACCCCATCATGTTCTCGCCCGGTGGCTGATCCCCGCTCAACGCGATCCTCGTCCCATCCGACGCCACCAGCCACTCGCCTTCGTATCCCTCGAACGCTCGCTCGATCATCCCCGGCACGAGCACCTCGGGATAGAGATGCGTCAGCACCAGCTTGCCAGGACGCGCCGCGTCGGCCACGCGCCTGACACCATCGGGAGACATGTGGACCGAAGGCTTGTCGGAGGGCGCCACGGCGCACTCGCACACCAGGCAGTCCGCACCACGCGAGAGCTCCACGAGGGAGTCGCACGGCTCGGTGTCCCCGCTGTAGGCCAACGACCAGCGTCGCGAAGCGCCCCCTCCCTCGATGCGGAATCCAAGCGCGCGCAAGTCACAGTGCGTCATGGGCCACGCGGTTGCCTTGAACCACCCCGCATCCAGCACGTCGCCAGCCGCGAGATCGATCCACTCGAGATCCTCGTTCCGCTCGATCAGCGCGGAATCCGCCGCGTCGCACACCCGACGCACGTGCTCACGAAAACCCGTCGGGCCCACGATGACCTGCCGCGGCCTTCGGATCTCGACGGGAGCATAGGCCCGAAAGAACAGCAGCGTGAGCAGGTCCGCCCAGTGGTCGAGGTGCGTGTGCGAGAAGACCAGATGGGTGACGCTGTCGAGACCGATGCCCGCCCGCGCGAGCCGATCCTTCGCGCCGCTGCCAGCGTCGAACAGCGCCGCGACCCCGTCGCCGACAAGCGCGTGCGACGCGCATCCGCGCTCCGCGTGGGGCACCATCGTGCCGGTTCCCAGGACGACCCATTCCATGGCCTCTTCGTGCGCCGTCGCCGCGCGCACTGCAAGAGCCGTCTCCCAGGGACCGCCCGCACGCGGTGTCCCGAAAACGAAAGCGCCAGTCCGGGAGGGTCTTTCCGGGCTGGCGCGTTCGGTTTTCTTCTCGTGCGAAGGGGGGGACTTGAACCCCCACGGTGTTACCCGCTAGCACCTCAAGCTAGTGCGTCTGCCAGTTCCGCCACCTTCGCGGGCTCGGGGAGCGTTGGCCCTGCCGGCCAACCTGGGGGGGCACCTTAGCCGCACGGCCCCCAGAGTCAAGGACAAATTCCCTTCAACCTGCCAGAAATCACCCCCCGTCCCCCGCCACCGCATCCACCACTTCCTGAACCTCAAACGGCTTGCGAATCCACGCGTTCGCACACGCCATCGCACCCCCGGGCGGCAATACCGCTGCCCCCGATATCAACACCACCCGCATCCCAGGATACTCGCGCTTCATCGCACACAGCACCCTCTCCGCCCCGTCCCCCAACGGCGACAAGTCAATCAGCGCCGCGTCGTATGCCCCCTCCGACAACGCATCGCGCACCCCCTCCGTGTGCCGCGTAGTCACCACATGCGCCCCTCGCGCCTCCAATCCCATCTGCAACAAGTTCAGCACCGCGTCGTCATCGTCGAACACCAACACCTTGCGCCCACGCAGCGATACCGAATCCTGCCCGAGGACTGCCTCCGCCCCGCCCTCCTGCGCCAACGGCCACCGCAGCTCGAACCGCGCCCCGGCCTCCGATTCCGCAAGCTCCAGCGACCCACCATGACGCGTCGCAAGCCCACGCGAATGACGCAACCCGATCCCGTTGCCGCCGGGCCGTGACGACGGACACCCGTCGAACAGCATCCCGCGCTTCGACGGATCGATGCCCGGCCCCTCGTCGGACACGATCAGAACAGCCGATCGCCCGCTCGCACGCGCGCTCACGCAAACCGATGTGAACGGCGGCGCGAACGCAACGGCGTTGAGCAGAAGATTCGTGAGCGCCTGGAGCGCCGCAGGCCACGCCTGCAACCGAAGCGACGCGGCATCCGCAGAAGCTTCCGTGATCAGACGCACCTCGCGTTGCACCGCTTGCGGAGCCGCCGCCGCCAACGCGTCACGCAACAGCGATCCGACATCGTCCGGGCCAGCATGCCCCGTCGTCCTCGCTCCGCCGATCGCTCGCAACGCGATCTCCTTGCCGTGCCTCGCCCAGCGCCGAGCCTTCACCAGCGCTTCCGCTGCCGGACTCTCCCCTGCCCCCTCGCTCTCCGCATGCTCCAGCCATCCCAGCACGACCGTCAGCGCGTTCGCTACGTCGTGCAGCGCGCCACGCAGCTCCTGCGGATCGCCTGCCGCGGGATACTCCTGCGACACGGGGAGCTCCTGCGACGAGGTGAGGGTCGCTCGGCCATTCTCGGACACGCCAGGAGTCTAGGCGATCGAGGCGGCCCGCGGTACCTCGAATCACAGCGAGACTGATCCAATCCGCCGTGTTTGAACAGTGCCCCCCCCGCGGTGCCCCGATCAC
>JAKLDZ010000462.1 GCA_022703255.1 Myxococcota bacterium
CCGCGTCGTCGTGCCCCCGCCGCCCCCGCCTCCCCGCGCTCGCTGGCGCAAGTGGGGCCTCAACCTGCGCCTCCAGGGCCTCATCATGGACGACCAGCAATCGCAGATCTCCGGAATGGGCGGCGTCGGCGCCTCGTTCCGCGCTCGGCCCGTCCCCTACTTCGCCCTCGACTTCGGTCTCGATGCCGTCGGCGGTCGCGACTACCACGGCAACACCCGCAGCGAGGTCCCCTTCACCCTCTCCGGGATGTTCTTCGTCAACCCTCGCAACCCGGTCCAGTTCTACATGATCGGCGGTCTCGGCTGGTCCTCCGCTCGCGTCCAGTACGACAACACCGCCGCTCCCGACCCCTCGGCCACTCCGTCCGCTGGCGACCCCTACGTCATCGAGCGCTACAGCTACTTCGGCGGCCACTTCGGCGGCGGCCTCGAGTTCCGCCTGTCCCAGCCCGTCTCCCTCAACCTCGACCTCATCGGATTCGTCCGCGGACGCACCGACTCCAAGGCCCGCGACTACCCCGAGTTCGTCGACGAGTCCGGCCGCACCACCAACTCCTCCGGTGGCGGCCTCTTCCGCGCAGGCATCACCTTCTACTGGTGACCCCTCCTCGAACGCTCGAAGCGAGCGCTGCCCCCCACCCACGCCCGCTTCCCCAACTACTTCGTGACACGAACAAAGCGGGGAGCTGCCCGACGTCGATGCCAGGCCGCTCCCTGCGGCCCGCGGCGTGAAGTGCGGGTCAGCGTCCCGCCGCCCAGGCCGCCACGAGCCGCTCCGTCTCCCGACGCATGACCTTCTCGCGCGCTGACGTGTCGTGATCGAAGCCGAGCAGGTGCAGCAGCCCGTGCGCCAGCAGCATCGCCACCTCGTCCGCCAGCGCCCGCCCGGCCTCTCGCGCCTGCCGCTCCGCCGTCGGTACCGAGATCACCACGTCGCCCAGCAGCGTCGGGTTCACCGTGCCGAACTCCCCCTCCTGCATCGGGAACGACAACACGTCCGTCGCCCGATCCTTGCCCCGCCACGTGCGGTTCATCTCCCGAATCCGCTCGTCGTCCACCAGGAGCACGCTCAGCTCGGCGCCGCCTCGCCCCGCCTCCTGCAGCATGCGCACGGCCATCGTGCGCACCCGGGCCGCACTCAACGCGTGCGGCCCCCCCTGGCTGCGCACCGACAGCCCCCCTTGCGCCGGAGCCGCGTCCGCGCGCGATCGCGTCACCGCTCTCGCGACGGTCCTCACACCGACTTCTCCTCGGGGCTCTCGTCATCGGCAAACGACCCGTGGCACTTCTTGAACTTCTTGCCCGAGCCGCACGGGCAGGGATCGTTGGGCCCGAGCTTCGGCGCCGCGGGGCGCGCAGGAGGCGGCGCCACCGAGGTCTGACGGAGCTTCGCCGCGGCCTCCGCAGCCGCTTGCTCCTCGGCATCGTAGCCGTGCCGCGCCACCGCTCCCTGCAGGGCCTGCGCGTGCCGCGCGGCGTCCTCCGCCTCGAGCTCCGCTGCCTGCTCCTGACGCTGCACCTGCACCCGCATCAGCTTCGCCACCACGTTCGAGGAGGCTGCCGCGATCATGTTGACGAACATGTCGTAGCCCTCCTTCTTGTACTCCTGCTTCGGATCCTTGTGCCCGTAACCCCGAAGCCCGATCCCGTCTCGCAGGTGGTCCATGTTCGTGAGGTGCTCCACCCACGCCTTGTCGATCTCCTCCAGGTACAGGTGACGGAACACCCGGGTCAGCAGCTCGATCCCGAGCTCCTTCTCCTTCGCGAGCACCAGCCGCTCCGCGCGACGGTACAGCTCCTGCGCGAGCATCTCGGCGTCGCCGTACTCGTCGATCTCGCGCTCTTCCTCCTGGCGCTTCTCCCCCGCACGGTACGGCCCCTCCGCTCGCCCGGACACGCGATCCGGAGCCACCGCGAAGTGCTGCTCGAAACCCTCGCGAATCCCCTTCCAGTCCCAGTCCTCCGGCGGACGGTTGTGCGGGCACGACTCCTCGACCATCGCGCTCACGATGCGATCGGACAGATCGAGACAACGCTCGCGCTGCTCCGTCAACGACTGCGGCACCAGCTCCACGAGCCGGTCGAACAGCTCCTCCGGGTGCTCTTGCAGCTCGCTCGGGTCCGTGCTCACGCCCCACAACGAGTAGATCTCGCGCTGCAGCTGCTCGGCCTCGACCAGCTTACCGCCCTCGAGCTCCCCACGCCCCACCGCCTTCGTCTCCCCGTTCACCGTCCGCGGCTGCACCGGCTTCTCGAGGAACATCCCCAGCAGTTGCCCGACCCACGGCTTGACCTGCTCGATGATCTCGGGCAGCGGATCGATCTTGCGCGTGTGCCCCGTCCCCTTGCCCAGCTCGTCGAGCTCCTCCGGCTTGTAGCGCCCCTCGAGCAACTGCTGACGCAGCTCGTAGACCGTCTTGCGCTGCGAGTTCATCACGTCGTCGTACTCGAGCAGGTTCTTGCGGATGTCGAAGTTGCGCTCCTCCACCTTCTGCTGCGCGTTCTCCACGCTCTTGGTGACCCACGGATGCTCGATCGGCTCGTCGTCCGGCATCCCCATCCGATCCATCAGGCTCTTGACCTTGTCCCCCGCGAAGATCCTCATCAGATCGTCCTCGAGCGACAGGAAGAACCGGCTCGACCCCGGGTCGCCCTGACGTCCCGCGCGGCCGCGCAGCTGGTTGTCGATGCGCCGCGACTCGTGGCGCTCCGTGCCCAGAATGTGCAGCCCGCCCAGCTCCACCACCTCGTCGTGCTCCTTCGCGCACTCCTCCTCGTGGCGCTTCACCACCTTGCCGAACTCCTCAGGCTCCGCGTCGGGAAGTCGCCCCGCCTCGATGAACTCCATCTTCGCGATCATCTCCGGGTTGCCTCCCAGAATGATGTCCGTTCCGCGTCCGGCCATGTTCGTCGAGACCGTGATCGCCCCCTTCTTCCCCGCCTGCGCCACCACGTACGCTTCCCGCTCGTGATGCTTCGCGTTGAGCACGTTGTGCTTGACCTTCCTCTTGGTCAGCATCTTCGAGATGGCCGCGCTCTTCTCTACGCTCGTCGTCCCCACCAGCACCGGCTGCCCCCGCTCGTGGCTCTCGAGGATCTCCTTGATCACCGCCGTGAACTTCTCGCGCTCCGTCTTGTAGACCACGTCCTCGTAGTCCGCGCGCACGCACGGCTTGTTCGTCGGTATCACCACCACGTCGAGCTTGTACGTGCTGTGGAACTCCGCCGCCTCCGTGTCCGCCGTGCCCGTCATCCCGGCAAGCTTCTTGTAGATCCGGAACAGGTTCTGGAACGTGATCGTCGCCATCGTGCGGTTCTCTTCCTGGATCCGCACGTTCTCCTTCGCCTCCACCGCCTGGTGCAGCCCGTCCGACCAGCGACGCCCCGGCAATACGCGCCCGGTGAACTCGTCGATGATCAGTACCTTGCCGTCCTCGCTCACCATGTAGTTCACGTCGCGCTTGTACAGCGTGTGCGCCCGCAAACACTGGTTGAGGATGTGCAACGACTCCAGGTGCACCGGATCGTACAGGTTCGAGATCCCCAGGAGCTTCTGCGCCTGCTCCACACCCTCGTCCGTCAACGTCACCGAGTGGTTCTTCTCGTCGACCACATAGGACTCGTCTCGACGCAGCCTCGGGATCACCTCGTTGATGACCCGGTACTTGTCGCTCGAGCGCTCGCCCTGTCCGCTGATGATGAGCGGCGTGCGCGCCTCGTCGATGAGGATCGAGTCCACCTCGTCGACGATCGCGTAGTTCAACGGACGCTGCGCGTAGTCGAGGGCGCTGAACTTCATGTTGTCGCGCAGGTAGTCGAACCCGAACTCGTTGTTCTGCCCGTAGGTGATGTCGCACTGGTACGCGTGCTTCTTCTCCGCGTCGCTCTGCTGCGCAATCACCGTGCCCACGCTCAACCCGAGGAACTTGTAGATGCGTCCCATCCACTCGGCGTCTCGTCGCGCCAGGTAGTCGTTGACCGTCACCAGGTGCACCCCCTTGCCCTCGAGCGCGTTGAGGTACATCGGCAGCGTCGCCACCAGCGTCTTGCCCTCGCCCGTCTTCATCTCCGCGATCGAACCGTTGTGCAGCACCATCCCGCCCAATAGCTGCACGTCGAAATGGCGCATGCGCAGCGTGCGACGCCCCGCCTCGCGGCACACGGCGAACGCCTCGATGAGCAGATCGTCGAGGGTCGCGCCGTTCGCGATCCGCTCCTTGAACTCCGCCGTCTTCGCGCGGAGCTGATCGTCGGTGAGCTCCTGCATCTCGGGCTCGAGGGCGTTGATGGCCACGACCTTCGGTTGCAGGCGACGCACGGCGCGCTCGTGAGATGTGCCGAAGATCTTTCTCAAGGCCCAGCTGAGCATGATCGGTAACCCTTTGGCGTTGGTGTGCAGAAGCGCCGACCGCCGAAGGGCACAGCTCCCGGCGGGGGCAGAAGGCACGACAAGCTAGTCCCTGCGCGCAGGGCGTGCAACGGGACCAGCGGACATCGTCGCGGTCGCGCAGCGGCTTGCGGCTCCCGGGCGCACGGGGTGTGGCAGCGGTGGTCGGTTGGGGGGGGCGACGCGGGCGAGCGT
>JAKLDZ010000463.1 GCA_022703255.1 Myxococcota bacterium
CCGCCGTCGCACGCGACACACGCCGCCACCATGCCCCCCAGCATCACGGTCCAGACACCCCGGCCTCGCTCGCGCCAGCCCTCCATCACCGCTCTCCCTCGCGGCCGCCGCTCACGTCGCTCCCCCGCTACACCCGCAACAGCGTCCTGGGCGCCACCGCCTCGGCAAACGGATCCGGACACTGCGAAAGCCCGCGCGCCACGATCGTGCCGTCCGCGCACATCGCGACCACGATCCGCAGCCGCTCCTCGATCGCATACGAAAGGGGATAGTTGGCCAGGAGGGTGCGCAGTTGGGCTTCGAGCACCGAGCCCTCCGCGGGACGGCTCAGGCCGAAGCAAGCGCGCTCGAAGGATCGCGCCGGACGCTGCAGCTCGCGGAGCGCCTGCACCGCGATCGGGAGCCTGCGCTCGGCCTCTTCGGCAAGCTCCTCCCAGGTCGCACCCAGCCGCTCCAGCACCGCGTCGCGGAGGTCCGCCTTGCCCTTCGCCACCCCCAGCGTCCGCTCATCCAGCAGGAAAATCGTGCGCTGGAAGTACGTTCGCAACGCCACCCGCACCGGGTAGAGCGCCAACACCCCCGTGAGGTCGAGGCCGCCTAGATCGTGGAACGACACACCGTCGGCCTTCGCGTCTTCGCAGATCCGCTCGATCAACGGCCACCCCGGCCCGCACATGTCGATCACCCGCTTGAGGACCGGCTTGAAGTCCTCGGAGGTGTCCCTGCGGATCAACGGACCGGGCAGGACCTCGCGCAGGTACGTGTCCGCCTTCGACAACGCGTCGCGCATCGCCGAGTGCTTGATCACGTCGTTCGCCGACTTGAAGTCCATCCACTGCGCCGTCATCCCCTTGATCGCAGGCTCCGGCGGCCCCGACTGCTCGGGCAGCCCAAGGAACACCGTCACCTCGCGATCCTCCCCCGTCCCGATCTGCGCCGTGTGCTCCCATGCGTCGAGCCCGACGTCGTAGCCGGTCTCCTGCTTCACCAACTGCGTCGCCGCTTCCGCCGCGGACGTCCCCGTCTCCGTGCCCAGCGGGATCCGACGCGAGAAGGGCTCGCCCTCCTTCGCCTTCGGCCTCACGATCACGTACTGCAGCTCCTTGTCCTGGCAGCGGTACACGATGCAGGCGGTCTGGAACTGCAGGGGGCCCGACGGTCCACGAAAGCTCATTCGATCGCTCCTCTCGACGCTGCACGACGCACGGCAGCCTGCGGGCTCACGCTGTCCTGCGACGCTCGACGCGATGCCGCGCCCGGGCGCCGGTCATGCCTCGAGTCTGCACAGGGGACGGTCAGCGTCGACATGGAAGCGGAGGGTAGTCGGTCGTGCGCTCGGCACGCAAGACGTACCGGCGCGCCGCGGGCTCACGCCTGCCGCTCGCGCTGCTTCCACATCAGCCAGCATGTCCAGCCCGCCAACGCGATCGACGCCGCCCAGACGACGAAGGCGACCACGCGAATCCCGAAGGCAAACGTCTGCGCCGAGTTCAGCAGGTGCCACTGCGTCAGCAACGTGTCCCAGTCGTGGTGCGGATTGTCGCCAAACCCCACCAGCGGAAGCTCGTTCTTGTTGGCGTCGTCCACGTACGTCGCCGTCTCCCAAAGGCTGTAGCTCAGCCACGAGCTCCCCACGGCAAGCCCGAAGTAGTCCCGCTGACGCAACAGCAGATACGCCGCCGCCGCCGCTGGCACCACCAACTGCAGGATCGTCCCGCCGAGAATCGTCAGCGTCCGCCCGAACGGGATGAACACCAGATGCCCCATCTCGTGGAACACCAGCGTGATTCCCGCGAACCAACTCCGATAGAGCGGATCGAGCAGATGCCGCACTCCCGCGTAGATCAGATACGCAAGCAACGGCGCGCGCACCAATGCGCTGCGCCCCTCCGCCCACTCCGACGCGTCGTCTCGCAGCGCTTCCAACCAGCTCGTCAGGCGGTCCCACATGCCCCGTCTGCCCCGCGCCTACTCCGCTACCTGCTTGACCGTCCCGTTCTCGATGAGTCGGTGAAGCTCCTGCAGCAAGGCCCGCTCCTCGGCGTCCACCACGCCATCCTCATGCACGATCTCGAGGATCTCATGGTACTCCAACGTCGTAATCCGATGATCGGCGATCGCTTCCTTGATCCGGTCGGACAGCTTCCTGGCACTTGCGCTCGGGCGAATCATTCTCGATCTCCTGCGGGCTGCACCCCACGCAGCCTACCCCAACTCGCCTCGGAACACCAAGACGGTCATGCTGACCCCTCGGTCGGATCGCGACCCCCCAACACCCCCAACGCATGCGCAGCGCGGAACGCCACGATCCGTAGGTGACCGTCCAGCACAACGCCCCGGCTCCTCACCGCATCCCGAAGCGGAATCCACAGCAACGCACGCTCCGCTCCCGCCTCGGCGCGCACCTCGACAGCCATCGGGTGAACCACTTCCGGCGTGCACCCGGGCGACGGTCGATAGCTCCCGCCGAGGAGCCACGAGGCGCCGCACGCGACGCCGTATTCCGCGGCCAGACGCGCCTGCACCCACGCTCGAGCCGGGGTCATGGTGCGAACGTCCTTCGGCAAACGCCACGCCGGAGCCACCAGCAGCTCACTGTTCCCCGAAAAACACTGCGCCGCCGGCAAGTCGTCGTCGTCGATGCCCAGCAACACCTCGTCGCCGGAGCGCCGCAACACCGCGACGCTGACCGTGTTCACCGACAGATTCCGCGGAACCACGAACTCCAGCGCAGCAGCCCCAATCGACGCTCCGCGGGCGTCGAGCTCGTCGAATCGCGCACAACACAGGTCGAGAAAGGGCTCCGGCCCCGGCCCCGACGCGCCCTCGAACACCCGACGCCCCGGTCTGCTCCGCAGCCCGTCGAGGCTCGTCACCGCCTCCGGCGGGCCCGCATCGGCCAGCACCGGTATCTCGCCAATCCACGGCCCCGGCGCAATCCCAAGCTGCTCCAGCAGATCATACACGTTCAGCTCGAGCCGCGCGTCGGGAAGCCCCCCCACCTGCGCCGCCCTCAACAGCTGACGCGCCTCGATCGCGCGCACGCGCCCCGACGTCGAATACCCCGACACTGGAGCCAGATCGCCCGCGAGATACACCGGCTCGATCTCGACAAGAGCGGATCGGACCTCCTCCTGCAATCCCCCGGGCGACGGGTAGTACACGCTGCCCGGACGAAAGGCCCGGATCCTCTCGGGGGTCACGCCCGCTCTCGCCTCGAGCGCGGCTTCGACCGTCGTGCCGAACGGATCGTTCACCTGCATCATGCTCAGCGGCTCGGTCACGTACCCCACCGCCCGCGCTCCGTCGATCGGCGTGGAGCCCCGGGCCCTGCCCTGCAGAATCGGACGCGGATACCCCATCCTCGCGAGCACCAGCACGTCGCCGTCCGCCAGGAACCAGGGGAGGATGTCCACCGTGGGGTGCGGCCGACGCACCAGATCCATCACCCGTCCGGTGTTCCGGTTTCGATAGTGGTCCAGCGTGAGGAATCCGACGGGTGCCTGCGCCGGCCCTTCCACGAATCGCACCCCTTCGCCCGGCGGAACCCGCTCGGCCGCAATCAGGTAGTTCGTGGGCGGGAACTCCTCCGGCACACCGTCGCACGAGCGCAGCGCGATCTTCCCCTCGAACCGGTTCTCCACGATCCAGGGATTGCGCAGCGGAGTCGATGCGAGCAGCCGCATCCCTGTGGACGCGAACACCGCCTCGAACTGCTCCTGCGTGAAGTAGGTGTACTCCTCCTGAACCTCGCTCTCCCAGTCCGTGCGGTAGTCCTTGCGCAGCACGAACTCCGCCGCCAGCTTGCGCGACAGACGATACCTCCGGAATCCCGCCGCGGAGTCCTCGACCGGCAGTCCCACGAGGGGGAATCCAGGGGACCCGCTCAGGCTCCTGAACTCGCGCGAAAAGCGCTCCAGCAGCCGCGCCGTGCTGCACCCTCGCGGATCGTCGCCACCGTCCCCGTCGTCGTCTCGCACCTCGAGCAGCACCTCCCCTGGCCCCGGATCCACGAAGTCCCGCACCACCAGCACGCCGTGAATCCGCAGCTGCTCCACCTGCACCTCGAGCGCCCGCCGCGCAGCCGCGTGATCGTACCCCTGGAACGAGGTCACGTGGTGCAGCACCGACGAGTCGAGAATGCCATCCAAGGTCCCGGGCTCGAACACCCGCTCCGCAACGTTCCCGGTGACGAACGACAGATTCGGCAGGACGTGGCGCTCCGCCGCGAGCTTCACCATCGTCGGGTTCACGTCGACCCCGACCACGTCGAGCGCGGGATACAGCGCGGCGATGGCGTAGCTTCCGGTCCCAGAGCCCATCCCCATGTCGGCAACCCTGCCCGTGCACAGCAGATGCGCGGCCGTCAACGCCACCTTCTGGCGCATCGTGCAATCCATGCCGTCGAGGTATCGGGCGTACGCTCCCCGGTCCCCCCGGTGCTGCAATCGATAGCGGTCTTCGCTCGACATTCCGCGGAGGGTACCACGGACCCCTGCCCCGAACCTACGCCGCAATTCGTACCGTCATTGCCCGCGCGCGGCCCGCTCCCACCGCCCGGGCACTGCAAAGAGCGCACTT
>JAKLDZ010000464.1 GCA_022703255.1 Myxococcota bacterium
GTTGAGCGGGTGGGCTGATGGGCCTTCGGCCCCGGAACCGGAGCGCGTGACCTCACCACCATCATCTGCGCCCATCCCCGCAATCTGCAGCTCCCCTCCGATCCGAATCTGCGCCCATCCGCGCAATCTGCGGCTCCCCTCCGGTCGGTCGGGGGACCAACGCGACCTGGCAGGCCATCAGCGCGCGTAGAGCACTCGCCGTCATCCAGGCGTCGCACGCCGCTCCACTACCATCTCGTCGCCTCCAGCATCGCCCTCAGCTCCTTCTGGACGCGCTCGTCGTGGGAATCCCGCAAGGACAGGTAGAGGGAGAGTCGATCCACGCTGTCGCCTCTCGCAAGACGCGCAGGGTCGTAGATCCAGCATTCGAGCGCCGCCTCCGCGTCATCCGCGTCCTCGCAGACGATCAACTTCTTGCCGCCAAGGCGACGGCGGTATTCGGTCTGCGAGATCGCATAGGTGGGAATCCGGTCGCCCGCGATGGCGGTGTACCGCTCGAGCGCCGTGATTCCGGCTGCCATCATGGAACGCCGCTGGGTGCTGGGCAGACGTATCCACTGGCGCGTTCGAACCGGTGTTCGCATGCGCGGCATGGCCCGATCCCAAAGCTCGCGACCCTTCATCGCAAAGACGAGTTGACGGGTTCGCGCCTGCTTCACCACCTCGCACAACCCGGCGGCTTCGAGCTCGTTGGCCACGTTGGTCATCGTCATGGCGGTGTAGCCGAGCGCTGTCGCGACATCCTTGAGCGGGCTCCGCTGCACCGAGTGGTGGAGTAGCTCGAGAAGAAGGGTCGCTTGCGCCGCCGCCGATAGGATCTCCCGAGGCTCACGGGGCGGCCGCGGTTCACGTTCGCGAAGGTCCACCGCCAGGAAGGGCAGGAACATCTGGTGCCCGGGCACCAGGAAGGGCACGCCATGCTTGATCAGCCGGTTGCGCGTGTAGCCGGGGAGCATGGGCAAGGCCAGGGCGACGTCGGCTCCCAGGGCCTTGCGCAACAAGCCCACGTGGGTCGCGTACTCGCCTGGGGTCGCGGTGCCGTGCCCCTCACGCTGCGATGCCAGGATCACACGCCTCGACAGCAGCGTGACCTCGGTGAAGCGGTAGGCGGAACGAAGGAACAAGGGCACGTTCCTGGTCTCGCCTGCGGGCAGATCTCGGGTAGCGGGCAACGCTCCCAGGATCTGCTCGAGGTAGCTGACGAGCGCAGGCGGCGTCTTCATGACGGGCCAGACTATAGCCTCATTGCAAACTAAAGTCCGTCACTTTAGTTTGCAGCATTACTTTATCGAGAACACTCCGAGCCTTGCCACGGGCGGGCTGATGGGCCTTCGGTCCCGGAGCGCGATTGACGGGGGTGCCCCGCGCGGACCGCCATATTGTCGTGGCCGAGACCGTGACCGTGACCGAGGCCGTGACCGTGGGCTGGAACCGACTGGGTCCCGATCGTCAGCGCGCCCGATCGCAGGGTGGCGGAACTGGCGGAAGGGGTGGCGGGCCGCCACTTGCTCTCGATCCACGGAATTCTCCGCAGTTCCCCCTCCGGGGTGGCGGCTTTCGGCCGGGCTCCGCCAGGCGGACGCCGATCGCCCCCCACGATTTCATTGCGGTTTCTCCCCGTCCGACGTTGGCCTCCCGCGTGCTCTCCCCGCCTCCATGTCACCCAGTCTGCTGCACCAGGCACTCGTGGACTTCCTGCGCGTCCGACCCGATCTGCTCCGGCTCCTCATTGCCGATCGAGCTCCTGCGCTCCGCGCCGAGGGACTCTCCCTCGAGACCCTCGAGGGCGATCTCTCGGTCGTCACCCCTCCCGAGTACGATGCCGATCTCGTCGTGCTGTTTCGTCGCGGTGACACGCCCGTGCTCGCGGTCGTCGTCGAGGCTCAGCTGGGCACCGATTCGGACAAGCGGTTTCGCTGGCCCGCCTACGCCGCAGTCGCTCGCAGCCGGCATCATTGCGACGCGGTCGTCGTCGTTCTCGCCGTGAGCCGTAAGGTCGCTCGTTGGGCCGCGCGTCCGATCCACACCGGAGCCGACAACACCTTCCGCTGCATCGTGATCGGACCCAACACCATCCCGCGCATCGTCGATCCTGCGCAGGCTCACGGCATCCCCGAGCTCGCGGTCCTGTCGGCGCTCGCCCACTCCAAATCCCAGGACGCCCTGCCGATCGTCTTCGCCGCCCTGGAAACGTTCGGCTCCCTGGATGCCGAGCGCGGCAGCTTCTACTATGATCTCATGTGTGTCGCACTGCCCAAGGCTGCGCGGCTCGCCCTGGAGAACGCCATGATCAAGGTTGACCTCGACCAGCTCGACACTCCCGCCGTTCGACACTGGATCGACAGGGGGCGCCAACAAGGCCTCGAACAAGGCCGCGAACAAGGCCGCGAAGAGGGCCAGCGTGAGCTGCTTCTCGAGATGATCGCCGACCGCTTCGGCGCCGTGCCCGCCGAGGTCGATGCCCGCGTTCGGTCCGCCGGCTCAGACGACCTTCGCCTCTGGACCAGGCGTCTGCTCTCCGCTGCATCGCTCTCGGACGTCTTCGGCTCGGCGTGACCATCCAACACCCGCATCTCCCCATTGGTCACCCGCATCGCGGGGGATGATCCACGGCGCGAACCCGATGCACGTTGCCCACCCGCATCGTGATGCCCACGCGCCGCGATGGGGCGTTGCATCGGGTTGCGTTCCCACCCGCCGCAATGGGGCCAGAATCACGATGTTGAGCGGGTGGGCTGATGGGCCTTCGGCCCCGGAGCGCGACTGACGGGGGTGCCCCGCGCGGCCCCCCATGTTGCCGTGGCCGGTCGGGGTCGGGGTCGTGGACGTGGTCGTTATCTGATGGCCGTTGTCACGTGCCTTTCGCAGGGTCGCGATGGTCGGCGTCGGGGGAATCTCGATGTCGTCCAGGCGTGGCCCGGGCGATCAGCCCCAAGGCCAGTCGGGCGGCCCGGGTCGCAACGCGCCACGGGAGCCCGCGTTGCATCGCCAGCTCCCGCACGATCCCGCCGGCCAGACCATCCGTTCCGTAGGACACCGGGCCGATCCTCACGCGCACGGCGCGGTAGGCGATGGCCCTCGCGGGCAGTTCCTCCGCCTGGCTCTGACTGTCGCCGCGCACCACGATGGTCGTCTCGCCGTCGTCCCGACGGATCTCCACCACGCGGTGCAGAATCATCGTCCCACCCCGGCCCGGATAGCCCACGACGTCGCCGCAACGAATACTGCGAGGATCGACGCACACGACGCTCACCTCGCTGCCCGGAGGCATGGAGGGCAGCATGCTGGAGCCGTGCGTCAGGAATGTCCTGCGCTCGGAACTTGCTGCGGGCTGCGGTTCCGCCCGGTGAAAGGTCATCCGCGCACCCGGCCGATCGCGCGGCCCATTCTGCAATCGAGAGATGACGGGATCCTCATGTCTCCGTGCTCGGTGAAGGCGTCTCCGGGACAGCGCATGCAGTGGGGGGATTCGGCGCACTGCGCGCACTGCGGGGAGTCCCCCCAGGTCAGCCGCAGCACGCGTTGCCGCTCCGGAGACTCACGCCAGATGCGCGCGAAAGGCAGCTCTCGCACGTTCCCGAACACGAGCGGAAGGTTGGGGCACGGCATCACGTCGCCCTGAGCGGTGATGTACGCGCCTCCTCGCCCCACGCTGCAGACCGGCGCCTGTGGGGCCCTCGGACTCGCGTGCGGCGCCGTGATTCGTCCGTCCCTCAGCAGCCCATCCAGCGCAGAGTCCGAGACCCGCAATCCACGCGGCTCCGCGCAGCCGTCTTCCCTCGCCACGATGCGCGGGTCCACGGCGTAGTCCCAGCCGTGCTCCTCGTACATGCTCACCAACTCGGGCAGTGCCTCCACGTTCCACGCCATCACCGGGGTGTTGGCGCGCGCCACGCCGCCCAACGCACGGAACCTGTCCAGCGCAGCGACCGCTCGACGCCATGCGCCGTCCCGTCCCACGAACCTGTCATGGTGCTCCGCGCTCGGATGGTAGATGCTCGCGTGCAACTCCACCACGCCGGCGCGCCGAAGCGCTTCGATGTCGTCGCCGTTGAACAACACCGCGCTCGTCTTCAGCACCAGCGCAAAGCGCAGACGACGCGCCTCCGCCGCGATCTCCAGCAGATCCTCGCGAACCGCCGGTTCGCCGCCGGTCAGGGTCAGCCGCAGCACTCCGAGCCCTGCAAGCTGCTCCAGCAGCGACACGATCTCAGCCGTCGTCAGCTCCCCGACACTCGACCGATGTGCGATGTAGCAATGGCTGCAGGAAAGCGGACAGCGATTGGTGATCGAAAGGAGCACATCGAGCGGGTACTCGCTCCTGGCCCGCAGACGATCCCAGAGGGACATCTTGTCGGGCACAGGGCAACCCGCATCACCGCAGTCCATCTTCGGGGGACTCCTGCGGAGGAACCTCAACAATGAGCCCTCGCTCCTGCAGGCTGGCAAGGAACCGCAGGATGTCTGCCTCGGCAACGGAAGGGTCCACGTCGAACTCCCGGGCGAGCTGACGAGAGACCTCGCGGGTCGAGCAACCTTCGCGAAGACGCCAGCTTGTGGAGCATGTCTCGTTG
>JAKLDZ010000465.1 GCA_022703255.1 Myxococcota bacterium
AGGTCGCGGCGGAGGCCGGGTACTTCGAGCGCCGCATGCCGTGGCTCGACGCCTACAAGCGCACGGAGTTCCAGCCCCCGGTGGCCAGTGCGGTGTTGCCGCTGACGTTGGCGGGCGGCGCAGGGCCGGTCACGCCCGTCGGGATCAACCTGCCCAACGATCAGGACATCCGTCAGCTCCACGGCTCGAAGAACTTCTATCTCACCTCCGTGGAGGCGGCGGCGACCGCGGCCCATGGCAAGATCCTCGCGCAGCACCTGCTGCTCCCTGCGCATCGGGCGGAGTACGAACGGTGCGCATCGAGCGCCTACGCTGCGTCGGTCGCGCTCCACGAGATCACGGGACACGGCTCCGGGAAGGTCAACCCGAAGCTCACGGGAGACCCGCTCGCCGCGCTGCGCGAGTACGGCTCGACGCTCGAGGAGGCGCGGGCCGATCTGGTCGCGCTGCACGCGTCGTGGGATCCCAAGGCCTTCGAGATAGGGCTGCTCCCCGACGAGGGGTGTGCTCGCGCGATGGCCACGGCCTATCCGGCCCGAATGCTCATGCGTTGGAGGATGGTTCCCACGGGGGATGCCCTGCATGAGGACCACATGCGTGCCCAGGCGTTGATCGTCCGCTATGCGGCGGAGCGGGGCGCGGTGCGCGAGCAGCAGGTCGATGGGCGATGGTACCTGGCGGTGACCGATCTCGACGCGTGGCGCAGAGCGGTCGGTGAGCTGCTGGCGGAGCTCATGCGCATCAAGGCCGAGGGAGACCATGTGAAGGCCCGGGAGCTGGTGGAGAAGCACGGTGCGAAGCTGGTGCCCGCATGGCGCGACCAGGTCGTGGCCCGGCTGAAGGAAGCCGGAGTGCCGCCGCGACATGCGTTCCTGTCTCCGCGCATCCGGCCGCTGAAGGACTCCGAGGGGCGGATTGTCGATGCGACGATCCTGGATTCGCTGGGGTTGCTCGATACCGTCCTGCTGGACGCGGGCAAGAAGCCGGCGCCTTGACCCCCCCCGCGACTCCGGTCCCCAGGTGAACGAAATCCGAGACACCGGCGCGCGGCGCGAGTACATATAGCCTCGATGCCCTTCGATCTTCCCTTGGGTCTCGTCGTCGCCATCCTGCTGGCGATCGTGGCGGTCGTCCTCTTCCTCCGAAGCTCCAGGCGTCCGGCGGACAAGACGCAGCCGCAGCCGATCGCTCCGCCTGTCCAGCCGGCCGCTCCGCCTGTCCAGCCGGAACCGGCCGGCCCGGTCGCGCCGCCTGCCGGCGATGACAAGGATGCGGCGCCGGAAATCACGGTGTCCGAAGAAGAGCCCCCTGCGCGCGCTCCCGCCACCAGCGCGGACCTCATTCGCATGCCCGGCATGGACGAAGAGATGTCCGAGGTGGAGATCACCCAGGTCGGCGCCGTGCCCGCCGACGTCCTGGCTGCGATTCGCGGCAAGCTCTCTGGCGAGATCACTCCGGCCGAGATCGAGGAGGAGGCCATCGACGTCTCCCTCGACGAGCTCGCCGACGAGACCGAGCCCGAGGAAGTCACCGGGGAGACGGCCCTCATCCTCGTCTCCGGCGTCGCGCGAAGCGATCGCGGCATGAAGCGCCACTGCAATGAGGATGCGTTCCTCTGCATTCCCGACGAGCCGGTCTACGCGGTGGCCGACGGCATGGGCGGGCACGCGGCCGGGGATGTCGCCGCCAATCTCGCCGTCGAGGTGATCGAGAAGACCTTCAAGAACCGCACATTCGAAGGCGTCGGCAAGCACGGCTGGCCGCGTCGCGGCGAGGAGCTCGTCGCTGCCATCGAAAAGGCGAACGAAGAGGTCTGGAAGCTGTCCCAGACCGACGCGAAGTACCAGAGCATGGGGACCACCGTGGTCGCCGTACGCTTCGCTGCCAAGAAGCAGCGGGCCTACATCGCCCACGTCGGGGACAGCCGCTGCTATCGCATCCGCAATGGCGAAATCTCCCAGCTCACCGAAGACCACTCCCTGGGCAACCTGATGGGGGTCAAGGGCAAGGCCGCCCGTCACCTCGCTCGCGCCGTCGGTATCAGCGAAACCGTCGCTGTCGACCTGACCATCGACCGTCCGACCCCCGGAGACTTCTACCTCGTGTGCTCCGACGGCTTGAACAAGATGATGCCCGACAAGGACATCCTGCAGTTGTTCATGGATGCCAAGGGGTCCCTCGACGAGCGCTCGCAGAGCCTGGTAGACGAGGCGAATCGGCGCGGCGGACGCGACAACATCACCGTGATTTCAATCCTGGTGGAGAGCCCGGCCAACGCGGCCAGGGAGGCCGAGGCGGCACGCACCTCCTGAGAGCCAACAGCCTGTCGAGCCCAGGGATCGCAGGCGGGAAAAGCGAGACACCGCCCGCTCGTCGGAGTACAGAGGTCCAATGACCTCGGAGCTCCTTCCGATCTCCATGCTCGTGCTCGCGGCGGCCATCGTCGTGATCTACTTCCTGACCTCCCAACGCTCAGGCAAGGCCAAGAAGAAGCCTCACGCGAGCTCCCGCCCCTCCAAACGACCCGGCGACTCGTCCGCATCGTCTCACCACGGGAGCCGTGCTGCCTCCCCCCGCCCCGAACCTGTCGAGCCGCTGCCGAGCCTCGATTCGTACGACGACGCTCCGACGCTCGAGGTCGAGGTTACGCAGATGGGCGAGCTCCCGCCCGAAGTGCTCGAGGCGATCCAGGGCAAGCTCTCCGGGGACCTGCCGCTCCCCGACGAAGAGGCGATGGACGTGCAGCTCGACGAGCTCGTCGACGAGACCGCGCCCGAGGAGACCACCGGCGCATCGGCGATCATCCTGGTCACCGGCATCGCGCGCAGCGATCGCGGCATGAAGCGTCGCTGCAACGAGGATGCGTTCCTGTGCCTGCCCGAGGAGCCGCTCTTCGTGGTCTGCGACGGCATGGGGGGTCACGCGGCGGGCGACATCGCCTCGAGCACCGCGGTGAAGGTGATGGAGGAGGCGTTCAAGGGAAAGACGTTCGAGAACGCGGGCACGCGCGGGTGGCCGCGACGTGGTGACGAGCTGGTATGTGCGATCGAGATGGCCAACCGCGCCATCTTCCGGATCGCGAAGGAGAAGGAAATCGCCGACGGCATGGGCACGACGGTCGTGGCGGTCCGGTTCGCCTCCAACAAGCAGAGAGCGTACATCGCGCACGTCGGGGACAGCCGCTGCTACCGGATCCGCGACGGCGCGATCACCCAGCTCACCGAGGATCACACGCTGGGCAACCTTCTCGGCATCAAGGGCAAGGTGGGCAAGCACCTGGCCCGATCGGTCGGCATCGCGGAGACGGTTGCCGTGGACCTCACGGTGGAAAAGCCTGCGGCCGGCGATTTCTACCTGATCTGCTCCGACGGGCTGAACAAGATGCTGCCGGACAAGGACATCGAGCGGCTGTTCCTGTACACGTCGGGGACGCTCGACGACAAGGCGCGCAGCCTGATTGACGAGGCGAACCGCCGCGGCGGGCAGGACAACATCACGATCATCGCAGTCGGCATCGAGAACGCGAAGTTCGGCTGAGCCCCCCTTTCGGTCACGCCGAAAGCCCCCTCGAAAGCCCCTCGAAATTTTTGTCTCCCCCCGATCGACAGGATGGGGGCAAGGATGGTCTCCCTCTCCTCCATCATGGCCCTGTCGTCCGGTCCCCTCGGTCCTCCGACGCGGTCCTTCCCGCCCGCGGATACGGCGGAGCTTCGTGCCCTCGTCGGCTCCGTCGTGGCCTGCATCCTGCGCATCCCACGCGCTCATCCCGATGTCGAAGACTGCACCCACGAGGTCTTCCGGCGCGCGGTCGAAGGGCGAAGCTCGCTGCGCTCCGACGAAGCGTTCCGGCCCTGGGTCGTGGGAATCGCGCGGCACGTGGCGCTGGATGCGCTGCGTTCGCGCCAGCGCGTCCGGGCTCGGGACGGTGGCGGTGACGAGGCGATGGGGGCGGTGGCCGATCCGGCTCCCCTGCCCGACGAGGCGGTGGAAGCGAGGCGCAAGCAGCAACGGGTCCGCGCTTCGTTCGAGCGCCTCCCCGAAGGCCAGCGGGTTGCGCTCACGCTCTTCCACGGCGAAGGGCTCGGCTATCAGCAGATCGCGGCCAGGATGGGGGTTCCCCTCGGCACGGTCGCGACCTGGATCACGCGAGGGCGTCAGGCCATGGAGGCGGCGTTGGAAGGAGACGGGGAGCGATGAGCTCGAAAGACATGCTCCCGTGGGAGCTGATCTGGAATCACGACGGTCACGTGACGGACGAAGTCGTCACGGCGATGGCCGATGGAGAGGAAGCCATCGTGCCGGCCCCCGCGCGGGAGCACGTCGCGGCGTGCGACGCGTGCGCCCGACGGATGGGGGAATCGGCGCTGCTGGCGGTTCGGATTCGAGCCGGGCTGGCCGAGGCCAACCTGGCAGCACGACGTGCAGCGAGCCCGCGCTTTCCGGCGCGGCTCTTGGTGGCAGCTCTTGTCTTGGAGGTTGCCGGGATGATCCCCGCTGCGCTTCAGGCGCCTGCGTGGCTGGGATCGAACGGCGCGGCGTTGGTCCACGACATCCCGGTCTACGCGCGCACGG
>JAKLDZ010000466.1 GCA_022703255.1 Myxococcota bacterium
TCCATGCCCCACGTCCTGGTCGCCGGCGCCACCGGCGCTGGCAAGAGCGTCGGCCTCAACGTCATGCTCGTCAGCCTCCTGTACCGGCGCACCCCCGAGGACCTGCGCCTGCTCATGGTCGACCCCAAGGTCGTCGAGCTGCAGTCCTTCGACCGCATCCCCCACATGCTGCTGCCGGTCGTCACCGACATGCGCCAGGCCGCCAACGCGCTCAAGTGGGCGGTCGACGAGATGGAGCGGCGCTACCAGCTGCTCGCGAACGCGGGCACGCGCAACATCGTCACGTACAACGCCTGGGTCGAGCGCGCGCATCGCGGTGAAGTGCCCGGCTTCGCCAAACCCAAGACCACCTCCTTCGAGGCCCCCGACGGTCAGGCCGTCGAGCTCGGCCCCGAGAAGGATCCCCCGAAACTCCCCGAAAAACTCCCCTTCATCGTCATCGTCGTCGACGAGTTCGCCGACCTCATGATGCAGAACGGCAAGGACGTCGAAGCCTCCATCGCACGCCTCGCGCAGAAGGCCCGCGCCGCCGGCATGCATGTCATCCTCGCCACCCAGAGACCGAGCGTCGATGTCATCACCGGCATGATCAAAGCCAACTTCCCTACCCGCATCGCGTTCAAGGTCACCCAGCGCATCGACAGCCGCACGATCCTCGACGAGCAGGGCGCCGAGCACCTGCTGGGACGCGGCGACATGCTGGTCAAGCTCAACGGCACCAACGACGTCAAGCGCGTGCAGTGCCCGTTCGTGAGCGAAGAAGAGGTCGAGGAGGTCACCCGGTTCCTCAAGCGTCAGGGCGAGCCGACGTACGACGAGTCGATCCTGGCAGCACGCGACGAGGGGCTCGAGGGAGAGGGGGAGGAAGACGACGCCGAGGACGCGAAGTTCGACGAGGCGGTGGAGGTCGTGCGCCAGACGCGTCGATGCTCGACCTCCTGGATCCAACGCAAGCTGAACATCGGCTACAACCGCGCCGCCAAGATCGTCGAGATGATGGAGCGGCGGGGCATGGTCGGCCCCCCGAACGGGGCCAAGGAGCGGGAGGTCCTGTTGGACCCCCCTTGACCGGTTCCCTGAGTATTTTGGGGGTTGACGTGAGCGCTGCATGTGCCAAGAGAGCCGGAGCCGATGCAGAACGCCGCACGAGGGCAACACTTGGGCTGTTGCTGCAGGGAGGGTGCCGTGGCTGAGCGGGAGCGCAAGGAGCTCATCGCCGCCATCGTCGCCGCCGTGCGGTGCGATGCCATTCCATCCGAGGTCCGTCAGGCTGCTCTGACCTTGATCGGTTGGCTCGCACGACGTCGCCCCGAGGAGACCGCTTGCACCCGCGGCCTGTATGAGGCCCGCAAGCAGTCCATTTCGGTCGCCGGCGGCACCCGTTGACACAACCCCGCCCCGCGATCACCGTCCACCCCGTGTCGGCCTCGCGTCGCTTCCTGATCTCCGCCCTCGTCGTCGGCTCCGTCCTCACTACGGCCGTGCTGCTGCGCGTACGCGCCTCCCGCTCCGCCGCCGTGCCCGCCCCTCCCCTGTCCGCCGGCTCCGCACACCTGCTCGCCCCCCCTCCCCCTGCCTCCCTCCCTCCCGCTTCCCCCTCCTCCTCGAGCCCCACCAGCCCCCGCGCCGTCAGCTCCGGCTCGCCCGCCATGCTGCACCTCGACCCCGCACGCACCAACCGCAGCCCCTTCCTCGGCCCCGCCGACCCCGTCGTGCTCTGGACCTTCGAGGCGGGTGCGCCGATCGAAACGGCACCGGCTCAGCTCCCCGACGGAACCACGGTGGTCGCGACGCTCGCGGGCCGGGTCGCGGCGGTCACCGCCGAGGGCAAAGGGGACTGGTCCCTCGACCTGCATGCGCGGCTCTACGGCAGCCCGCTGATAGATCGTGGCACGATCTATCTCGGCGCCGACTCCGGGAAGCTCGTCGCGATCTCCTCGCGCGGCAAGCTCCGCTGGCAGCTCGACACCGACGGGGAGGCCGACACGGCGGCCACGCTCGCGCCCTGGGGCGCGATCCTGATGGCGGCCGGAAAGGTGCTGTACGCGGTGCGCCCCGACGGCAACGTGATGTGGCGCGTGAAGGCCCAGCGCAAGCTCTACGGCTCGCCGGCGGTGGGACCGGACGGCACGGTGTACGTTGGCTCGCAAGACGATCGATTGTACGCGGTGACCCGTGAGGGCAAGATCCGTTGGTCCACGAGCCTCGGCGCAGACGTGGACTGCGCGCCGTCGGTGGACGACGACGGGACGGTCTTCGCGGGTGCCGACGGCGGCGCGATCGTCGCCCTCGACGGCACCGACGGGAAGGTGCGCTGGCGCGCGCGGGTCGGGGGACACGTGCGCGGCTCGTTGACGCTCACGCGCACAGGTGCCGTGGTCGCAGGCACCTACGGACCTGCACCGGCCGTGGTGGCCGTAGACGCCGCGACCGGTCGCGAGCGCTGGCGCTTCGCGGTGCGAGGCACGGGCGCCACCGAGTTCGGCGTCCATGGCTCCCCCGTGGAGGACGCTGCGGGCAACCTCTACTTCGGCGCGCAGGACGACGTGGTGTACTCGCTGACGGGCGACGGACGGATCCGATGGCGCGTGGGCACCGGGGGCGACGTCGATGCGCCGGTGATCCTCGCGGGCAGCGGCCGGCTGCTCGCGGCGTCGGACGACGGCAAGCTCTACTGCGTGGTGGAGCGCGAAGGGCGCCCCTGACCTCGTCCAGGGCCGCTCAGCGGGCTTGCACGCCGCCGTCCTCCAGCTCCCACTGCAGCTCCTGATTGCCCAACGTGCCCGCGAAGCGCAGCCCGAACCACCGCGCCTGCGGCGAGATCGTCGGCGTGCCGCTCGCCGAGGTGACCGGGAACCGGATGCGAAACGCCTGCCGCCACACCGATGTGTACGGGAAGTACGTGCGCTCGATCGCCCCGGGCTTGCGGATCGGTATGATCTCCTGCGGCGCAGTCTCCGTGCCGAGATCGTCGATCAGACGCACGATCCACGCCGAGGTCGGACGCGTCAGATCCGTCCACTTGTGGTTGGCCCCGTACAACGCCACGTAGAACTGGTGCACGTCTCGCGTCTCGGCCAGCGCCGAGTCGAGCAGCTCCTTGCGCTGCGCAACCGTCAGCCGATAGTCGTGCGCATACCGCACCGCGTAGGCCCACCGGAAGTCGTGGGACTCGAACGTCGCGGTCACCGTGAGCAGATCGTCGAGCTCGGACAGCGCGATCAGGTGCTCGGTGCGCGTCCAACGGCGCAGCACGATCTCGTAGTCCGCCGCGACGTACTCGCGTGAGCCTCCTGCGAGGGACACCGTGGTGGACGCGCAGGCCACGAGGCCGCAGAGCGAGGCTGCAGCGACCAGCGCGAGGGTGGCGAAGGCTCGATTCAACGCGTGGCTCCCGAGAACACCTGGAGGATCGTAGCCGAGCACGCCCGGCGTGGCACGCGAAAGCGCCTGCGGCTCACGGCGCGAAGTCCCGCTTCTTGACCGCCTTGCGCAGCTTCTTGTCCCCCACCACCTTGACCGCGTCTCCCCACGACGCGACCCACCCCGCCGCAGCCCCCAACGGCACCGGACCGAACTCGACGTCGAGACAGCCGTCGGTGCGCAGCACCGCCGATTGCCCCTTGTGCCACCAACGCGATCGCACGCGCTCCGCTGCGCTGGGATCGAAACGCACGTGAACGTCGACCGTGCGCGTGTCGGGGCGGCGCGGTCCGGAGCAGAACGGCAGATCGACGAGCTCGCGCAGGTCGATGGCGGTGAAGTCCAGCGACGGGTCGCCCGACTCGCCCCGGTCGATCGGGCGCAGCGCTTCGACCTCGGTGCGCACGGCGTCGAGCTCGATCGCCTGAACCATCTCGGGCGACTCGGCGTCGATGGGCAATCCCAGCAGAAGGAGCCCGTCGAGGTTGTGGAACACGGCTCCAAGGGGCCAGAGCAACGCCTCGGCGGAAACGGGACGCGACAGCGAGAGTCGCACCGCGCGTCGCGGCTCGGCCTCACAGGCTTGCAGCCAGGCCTCGAGCAGCCGCTCGTGCTCGGGCGTGTAGGCAGGCAGGCCGCGAAAAGCCACGAGCAGCGACGGGGATGACCTGTGCGTCGCCCCCGCCGGCTCGGCGTGGAAGAGGCCGTCGCGCAGACGCTCGGCGATGGAGCCGCTGCGCATCACGGCAGGGGGAGCAGCAGGGAGCGGGTCGACGAGGGCGCGCACGAGCACGACGTGCCCGCCAGGGGCTCTTCGCTGCTCGACGTCGAAGCCGAAGATGTCCCGGGCACGGGCGAGGTAGTTGCGCACGGAGCGCACGGTGCAGCCGGCAGCCGCCGCGAGCTGGGCGAAGGACATGGGCTCGCCGCGCTGGAGCGCTTCGCGCAGGCGGATGTGGATGGTCGCGGACACGGCGCGGCCGGTGGTTCCCCGAGGCATGGGGGGATGCTGCCTGCGCAGGCGGTGCGCATGCAAGGAGAAAGGGAGGGACGCAGGGCGCGGAGGGGCCGCCGCAGGGGGCGGCAAGACGAAGACCGACGCGACGAGCTGGGGTGACGG
>JAKLDZ010000467.1 GCA_022703255.1 Myxococcota bacterium
GGGGGCGATGACCCGCATGGGCGAGATGTACCGTCGCAAGCTCGAGGAGACGCGCGAGCAGATCGAACGCCTGAGCGCCCTCGAGCTCGAGCTGGCGGCGAGCCTGCGCTACCTCGAGACCTGCGACAGTTGCGAGCCGGCGCGCCTGCTGTCGTCGTGCAACTGCTGCGACAAACACCACGACTGCTCGTCCGTGGCCCCGGAGCTGGTCACAGGACTCTCCGCACACGCCTACCCAGGGTGAATCCGATGGCACTGCGATTGCCGATCTACATGGACTACAACGCGACCACGCCGGTCGATCCGCGCGTGCTCGAGGAGATGCTGCCGTACTTCACCGAAAAGTTCGGCAACGCGGCCAGCAAGTCCCACGCCTTCGGCTGGACCGCCGAAGAGGCGGTGAACGTGGGGCGGGAGCGCGTGGCGAAGCTCATCGGGGCCCAGAGCGCGACCGAGGTGGTGATCACCTCCGGCGCGACCGAGTCGGACAACCTCGCGATCAAGGGGGTTGCGGAGTATCTGCAGGACAAGGGCAAGCACATCATCACCACGACGATCGAGCACAAGGCGGTGCTCGACACCTGCAAGCGGCTGGAGAAGCAGGGCTGGCAGGTCACGTACGTGCCGGTGGGCAAGGAGGGGCTGGTCGATCCCGACGACATCCGCAAGGCGATGACGGATCAGACGGTGCTCGTGTCGGTGATGCTGGCGAACAACGAGGTCGGCACGGTGCAGCCCCTCGAGGAGATCGGCAAGCTGACCTCGGAGCGCGGGATCCTGTTCCACACCGACGCGGTGCAGGGGCTCGGCAAGGTACCCTTCGACGTCAACGCGACGAACGCGGATCTGGTGTCGATCTCGGCGCACAAGATGTACGGGCCCAAGGGCGTGGGAGCCTTGTGGGTGCGTCGCAAGCCGCGGCGGGTGCGGCTCGTGGCGCAGATGGACGGCGGCGGCCACGAGCGCGGCATGCGTTCGGGCACGCTCAACGTGCCGGGTGTGGTGGGTCTGGGCAAGGCCGCGGAGCTGGCGATGCTCGAGGGGAAGGACGAGGCCGCGCGCGCTTTGAAAATGCGCGAGCGCCTGCGCACCCTCATCATGGACGGCCTCGATCAGGTGTTCCTCAACGGATCGCTCGACCGTCGCCTCCCCGGCAACCTCAACCTCTCCTTCGCCTTCGTCGAGGGCGAGGCCATCATGATGGCGATCAAGGACGTCGCCGTCTCGAGCGGCTCGGCCTGCACCAGCGCGAGCCTGGAGCCGAGCTACGTGCTCAAGGCGATGGGGGTGGGCGACGAGCTCGCGCACTCGTCGATCCGGTTCGGCATCGGGCGCTTCACGACCGACGAGGAGGTCGAGTACGTGGGGCGTCTGGTGGTGGAGAAGATCTCAGGGCTCAGGGAGATGTCGCCTCTGTACGAGATGTACAAGGAGGGCGTCGACCTCAAGTCGGTGCAGTGGGCAGCTCACTAGGTTGGCAGCTCACCAGGTTGGCAGCTCACCAGGTTCGCAGGACACGCTCGGGTAGACCCAGGGAACAAAGCAATGGCCTACAGCGACAAGGTCATCGACCACTACGAGAACCCCAGGAACGTCGGCGCGCTCGACAAGGGCGACGACACGGTTGGAACCGGTCTGGTCGGAGCTCCTGCCTGCGGCGACGTGATGCGCCTGCAGATCAAGGTGACCGACGAAGGCGTGATCGAGGACGCCAAGTTCAAGACCTTCGGCTGCGGGTCGGCGATCGCGTCGTCTTCGCTCGCCACCGAATGGCTGAAGGGCAAGTCCCTCGATCAGGCCGAGGCGATCAAGAACACCCAGATCGTGGAAGAACTGAACCTGCCGCCGGTGAAGATCCACTGCTCGGTGCTGGCAGAAGACGCGATCAAGAGCGCGATCGAGGACTACCGGCGCAAGCAGGCGGCGCGTCGCGCGGCCAGGGAACCCAAGGCCGAAGCCGGCTCCGAGCCGCAGCCTGCTGCGGGGGTGCTCCATGACCGCTGAAACCCCTGCCTCCACCCCCGAGACCACGCCTGAGCCCACGCCCGCGCCCGATTCCACCGCGTCCGCACCCCCGGCCGGATCCAAGGCCGTGATCGGCATGACGCCCAAGGCGATCCAGGCCGCCAAGACCGCGCTGCAGAAGCGCGGAACCCCCGAGGCCGCTGTGCGCGTCGGCATCAAGGGCGGCGGCTGCAGCGGCTACTCGTACGTGATCGAGTTCGACGACAACCCGCCGCGGGATCGCGATCGGGTCTTCGAGTTCGACGGCGTGAAGGTCTTCGTGGACAAGAAGAGCCTGATCTATCTTGCGGGGAGCACGCTCGACTACGAGAAGACGATGATGAAGCAGGGGTTCAAATTCGTGAACCCCAACGAAGCGACGCGCTGCGGCTGCGGAACCAGCTTCACGGTCAAGTAACCCCGCGCCCCTCCCCGACGTGCGCGTGCGCGTGCTCGTGCTCGTGCTCGTGCTCGATCCGGATCGAACCTATGGACCCCTTCTCTGTCCTCGGAATTCCCCCTCGCCTCTCCCTCGATCTCGGTGAGATCGAGAAGCGCTATCGCGACCTCTCGCGCGCGCTCCATCCCGACAAGTTCGTCGGGCGGCCGGCGAGCGAGCGACGCATGGCCTTGTCCAAGGCCATCGAGGTCAACGAGGCGTGGCGCACGCTCAAGGACCCGGTCAAGCGCGCCGAGGCCTTGATGCGACGGGCGGGCGTGCCGGTCGGCGAGACGAAGGAAGGTGCGGCGGATCCCGCGCTCCTCATGGAGATGATGGAGCAGCGCGAGGCGCTCTCCGAGGCGCGTGCGGCGCGCGACAAGGCCGCGCTCGATCGGCTCGTGGCGTCGATGCGCGAGCGCGAGCAGCGGGTCATCGCAACGCTCGCATCGCGATTCGATGCGCCGGATGGTTCGGCAGACGACGCAAAGGCCGCGCTCCCCGCGTTGGGCGAGCTCCGCTACGTGCGTCGCTTCCTCGAGGAAGCGAGCGCTGCCGAAGACGAGCTGGGGGAAGCAGGCTGATTATGGACCTCCTCGACATCTTCGACCCCAAGGCGAAACCCAAGCCGATCGGCATCGACCTCGGCACCACCAACTCGATCGTCGCCTACGTTGCCGATGGCCGGCCCCGCAGCATCGGCGATTGCGACGGCGACCCCTTGCTCCCCTCGGCCGTCCACTACGCCGAGTCGGGCCAGGTCATCGTCGGCAAGGACGCCCTGCGCGTCGCCGGCACCCATCCCCGCGAGACCATCGTCAGCGTCAAGAGGTTCGTCGGCCTCGGTGCGCGCGACCCGGAAACCCGCAGGCTCGGTCCCTACGAGTTCGTGGAGCCCAAGGACGACGACGACGCCAAGGTCGTGAAGTTCGCCGTGCGCGGCAAGGCGATCAACCCCGTCGAGGTGTCCGCCGAGATCCTGCGCACGCTGCACAAACGCGCCGAAGACGAGCTGCGCCGCGTCGGCGGCGTGGTCATCACGGTGCCCGCGTACTTCGACGACGCCCAGCGCCAGGCCACGCGCGATGCCGGACGCCTCGCCGGGCTCGAGGTGCTGCGGCTCATCAACGAGCCGACGGCCGCGTCCCTCGCGTACGGTCTCGACAAGAAGCAGAACGGTACCTTCGCGGTCTACGACCTGGGCGGCGGAACCTTCGACATCACGATCCTGCTGCTCGACGAAGGCGTGTTCCAGGTGCGATCCACCGGAGGCGACAGCGCCCTCGGCGGCGACGACATGGACCGCGCCCTGGCCGAGGTGCTGCTCGACCGCATGGGGTACGCCTCGGCGTCGGAGCGCACCCCCGAAGCGGTGCGCCTCGCGCTCGACGCCGCACGCGCGACCAAGCACGGTCTCACCGACCGCGACGCGGTGGACGTCGAGCTCCCCGCGCGATCGGGCGAGACCGTGGTGGTGCGCGTGACGCGCGCGCAGTTCGACGAGCTGGTGCGACCGATCGTGGAGCGCACGGGGGTGGCGTGCCGCAGGGCGCTCAAGGACGCGGGGCTTGCGCCCACGGAGCTCGACGGCGTGATCCTCGTGGGGGGATCGACGCGCGTGCCCGCGGTGCGCGAGTACGTGGAGAAGCTGTTCGGCCGCAAGCCGTTGGGGGATATCGATCCGGATCAGGTCGTCGCGCTGGGCGCGGCGGTGCAGGCCGACCTGCTCGCGGGCGAAGGCGACCCCGACGAGGTGCTGCTGCTCGACGTGCTCCCCCTCTCGCTCGGCATCGAGACGATGGGAGGCGTGACGGAGAAGATCCTGCCGCGCAACACGACGGTGCCTGCGGGTGCGAAGCAGGTGTTCACGACCTACGCCGACAACCAGACCGGGTTCGAGATCCACGTGGTGCAGGGGGAGCGGGAGATGGCGGCGGATTGCCGATCGCTGGCCCACTTCACGCTGCGCGGGATCCCGCCGATGCCGGCCGGGCTCGCGCGGCTCGAGGTGACCTTCGACGTCGATGCCGACGGCATCCTGCACGTGTCGGCCAAGGAGCTGCGCACCGGGCTCGAGCAGAAGGTCGAGGTCAAG
>JAKLDZ010000468.1 GCA_022703255.1 Myxococcota bacterium
GTGGCGCTCCAGCTCGCGCCGAATTCGGCCAGCCGCCATGGTCCAGGTAGGCGGGCAGGCACGCAGCGCACGAAATGGGGGGGGGGCTCGGTGCCAGATGAGGCTTCCCCTCGCGGTAGGGCACGCGGTGAACGCTGCGGGGAACATCTCCGCACGACTGCTCTGGCTTCTTGACCAGATTGGCGCCTCCGAGCTCGAAGCGGCAGTGTCGCGTGCCGTTGCCCCGCGACCTGCCGACCGTGGGCGCCCTCCGACAAATCCTCGACAGAGGCTTGCAGGGAGCGGCCTGCCTCCTGGGGCTTCCGCCCGCACCCGAGCCGCACGCGCATTGGTGGACGGCCTGTGCGTGTGCTGTCATCTTTCAACGCCTCAGCGCGTTGTCAAGTCATCTGAGATACGGACCTTGAGCATCAGGAAGTCGAGGTCCCGGTATCCCCGGCCTTGCCGGACTGCGGTCCCCCAATTGTCGTTCAACGCCTCGATGCGCCCGGTCGGCAGGTGGTGCTCGCCCGGAGCCACGATCTGGCCGGAGTGTCTCTCGACCGAGTCGTGAGGCTTGCGCATTGGTCGGTTGTCACGTCGCTCGGTGCACGGGTGCTCCTCATCAACCTTGCCCGCGGCACGTACGACGTGCTGGTTCGCGAGCGAGGCGTCGGCGGGTCGGTTCCCGAGCCCTCGGCTTTCGCAGCGACAGGAGGCAGCACAGCGGGGGCCGACGACTGCCCATCGGTCCCGGTGCCCATTGCAGCAACGGATGCCCTTGCCTTCGGCCTCGCATGAGCCTGCTCCGCGCATCGGGGCTCGCTCTCATCGTCCGACCGTCGCGTCACCGAAGCGATCTCTCGACGCCAGCTCGAGTTCGGTGCCAGCACACCATGAAACCGAGTCAGCGGCAGACGCGGCGGCGCCACAATGGACACCAGTCGCTCGATGAACTCCATCGGGGTCATCACCCGATGGCTGCTGCGGCTGTTCGTCCAATTCAGCTTGTAGGCTACCGCGCCGTTGCGTAGCACGCTCAGCCGCTCCATCGCCAGCGGTGGCCTCGCGCAGTAGCGAACCAGTCGATCCTTTCCCTTGCGGTCCAGTTCCCCAAAGCTCACCCCCGCGTGCAACGAGAACCCCTTGCAGTCCGCTGCCCACCGACCGTCCTTCTTGCGCCTCATGCCGTGGCTACCCGCGTTCGGCGCGTCTGGCTCACGGCATGAGAGCCGCGAGGAACATCGCGTACTCGTGCCGCCCCGGTCTCGTCGTCATCGCTCCCATACCGAAGTCGAGCGTGCCCTTGAAGGCGCCGACCGTGATCAGCCGACCGCGGCTGTCGAGAGCGATCGCATGACCGACAGCGGCCTCGTCGATATCGCGAACCACGCGCGTGCTGCGCGCGGCTCCTTGCGAATCGAACGTCTGGAAGTACGTCGCAAGGTCGCGGTGGAGCGCGTTCCCTTCGTCCGTGGTCACCACGTGTGAGCCATGGACGAGGATCTCGCCGCTCCGCGCGACGACGACGTCCGAGAAGAACGCCGAGCCGGTGAGGGTCGCGTCTCCGAGCGCGATCTGGCCGGCGACGCCGCCGTCGGGCCCCATGGCGAGGTCGTGGATCCGATGGGGATGTCGGATCGAGGCGAAGGCGCGCGCCCAGAGCGCGCGGCCTTTCGAGTCGAGCTTGGCGACCCATCCGATCGACGACGAACGCGCGTCACGCGCAACGACACCGTCGCCGAGATCGAGCGGGCTCTCGACGGAGCCGCCGATCGCGATGCATCCCGCGGCGTCGACCGCGATCGACGTCGCCCACCGCTCGTTGTCGTCGCCGTACGACCTGGCCCATCGCGGAGCGCCGTCTAGCGTGAACGACGCGACGAAGATGTCGGTCCGGCCTCGATCCGGCATCGGGCCGGTGCCGAGATCGAGCGCCCCGTCTCTATAGGTTCCCACGATCGCGATCTCTCCGGCCGGCGCGACGGCTACGTCGAAGATCTGCTGCTTGTCGGCACCGCTGAACTGCCTCTGCCACCGAAGCGCTCCGCGCGCATCAAGGCGCGCGAGGAATGCGTCCGTCTCGCCGCGCGCCTGCATGGCGCCGGCGCCGAGGTCGAGTGTGCGCACGAAATGGCCAGCGACGATCCCGTCCCCGCCGGGCGCAGCCGCGATCGACGCGTGGATCGGTTGGTCAGCGGTGAACGAACGCGCGCCCGCCACCGCGCCGTCTGGGTCAAACCACGCGAGGAATCCGGCCTCGCGCGGCGCTTCGAGGTGGAACCCACCGAGATCGCACGTGCCCTGCGCCCAACCGATCACAGCGATGCGATCGCCAGCGCCGACCGCAACGGCCCAGGGCCACAAATCCGTGCAGTAGGCATGCGACCAGCCGACGGGCTTCGCTGGCGGCGGAGGCGGCGGGCACGTGTGTCCGCGCGATGGGGGGCGACTTCGGTGAAGCCACCGAGCCCGTGCACCCGGTGAGGAGCAGGGCGAAGGCGAACAGGGGGAAGCCCACGGACGGGAGTGCCCTCCGAACGCGCTGACAAGGCAATGGGTGCGGCGGTCATCCTGCCGGCCGCACTTTCGATACGGCCGGGCTTCGTCCAGTTCCTCAGTGGACGCGGGAGCGGGGGCGGGGCCGGGGGCTGCATCACCCGCTTAGGCCTGCATCTTCCCCCGCAGCTTTGCGGCCTCCACGGACCGCAGCTCGGCCATGGGCGCCCTGTCCACGCTCACACGGCCCGCCAACGCACAGCCCCGCAAGCCGCTTCTCGCACTCGGCAATCGTGGCCCGCCCCCGGTCAATGTCCGTGCGACGCTTGTCACAACTCTTTTCCGCGTCGCCGCGCTGCGCCTGGTTGGCCGTGGCTTCCTTCAGCCGCGCGTCGAGCACGGCCACGGCCTGGAACGAGGTCGCCGAAGCCAGATCGGGGGCGATCCGGGCTATCAACGACGCGACCTCGCGCCCGAATTCCTTCGCATCCCGATCGATTTCCGAGATGCGCTGGCGCAACCCTTCGGTCTGCTCCGCCTTCGTGATCAGGGCTTGGATGCGCACGACGACAGCGCCTGCCTCCGCCGGGGTATTGTCGTCCGCAGGGCCAGCTCTTCAATTGCCGCTTCCCAGCTCCTCGCCAATCGCCCAGCGACTTGTCAGCGGCATCCCTCTGCCTCTCGGCCTCGGGCAGCTTCTGGCGCAAGTCGTCGAGGCTCGCCGTGCGCTGCTCGCGCCGCGCCCAAGCCTGCTCTCACGCCTGCTGCAGGGCGATCTTGCGCGCGCGGATCGACTCGGCTGTATCCTGTGCCCTGCGAAGAAGATCATCTACCCGCGACTTGCGTCCCATCAAGGTCGCCTGTTCCGCCACCCGATCCGGTTCCCTGCGCAGACGAGCCCCGACCTCGTCTGCCTCGCCCATGCTCCGATCGCAGTCCCCGAATCCTCCCGGATCGCATGCCCCGCCGCCTCGCCAGGCGCTCCTGAGCGACCTCCTCGCGTCATAGCTACATGCGCGGCTGGACGCGAGATCCTTCTCGGTCGGCACGTCACCCGCCAGACGCGATGCACGGATTCTAGGCTCGATCGCGCATCCTTCATCCTTCATCCTTCATCCTTCATCCTTCATCCTTCAGGCTCCTCAGCTTCTCCGCGACGCTCAGCTCCTCGGCACGCCCGATTCCTCTGTACAAAGTAGGAACAAGCGCACATGGGGCCACCAAGTGCGATCGGTGGGACGGTGCGCTGGCCCTGACCTCTTGACGAGATGGTTCGCATAGGCTAGGACATTCAACGAATGGAACCGAAACGTCGAAAAGTTGAAGGAGCGAGCCGCGAGGAGCAGACCCGCGCGACCATCATCGCCGCCGCCCAGCGCCTGGTGCAGAAGCACGGACTGCACAAGGTCACGATGGAAGACATCGCATCGGCGCTCGGCAAGAAGAAGAGCTTCCTCTACTACTATTACCCGGGTCGCCGTGAGGTGATCCAGGCGGTGATCCAGGCCGAGTTCACCGAGATGCAGCAGCACGTCCGGGAGGCGGTCGCCGCCCAGAAGGGGGCGGTCCCCCAGCTGCGCACCTTCGTGCTGGCGCGGATGGAATCGGTGCTCAAGCGCGCTGCGGACTACGGAGCAACCACCATCTCCACGCTGCTTCAGGGAGTCGAGCCGGGCACGGACTTCGCCAGCGTCCTTGAGCTGCGCAAGGTGTTCGATCGCGAGGAGGAGCACTTCTTCGCGGACATCTTGCGGCGGGGGATTGAGGAGGGCGCATTCAAGCCCCTGCCGAACAAGGCAATCGACGACATCTCCTACTTTGTGCTTTCCGCTCTGCGAGGCGTGGAACTCGAGCTGGCATTGTCCCAGGAGCTTCGGCCCGCTCCCTCGCCGCGCCTGACCAAGGTGCTTGAGGTGTTCTTACGAGGATTGGCGACGTGACCTGACACCGAGCTGCCCGGCGGGCCCTGAGCGGCAGCCTTCGTCGTGGGCAACCGCCCCGACATACGCGATTGCAGAAAGGTTCTTCCCATGTTCTTGCG
>JAKLDZ010000469.1 GCA_022703255.1 Myxococcota bacterium
GTGCACCTGAGCGCCTCCCCCATCACCTCCGATGGCACGCACATCGGAACGCTCCTGCTCGTCCACGACATGAGCTTCGTCTCCCGTCGCGAAGCCACCACCCGCAACCTGCTCCTCGTCCTGTTCTTCGTCCTGTCCATCGCCGCCTCGCTCATCACCCTGCTCGCTGCCCGCTTCGCCTGGCGAGGATGGACCCGCGAGCTGCAGCGCGCCCTGTCCGGCGAGGGAACCAAGGAGTTCCAGCCCCTCGTGCGCGACGTCCGCTCTCTGGTCGAACGGATCGCGAGCGAGCGCGAAGCCGACGTGCGCTCGGGCCCCTGGACTCCTGCCCGCCTTCGCTCCGCGCTCAAGCAACACCTCCAGGGAGAACGCGTCGTGGTGCTCGCCAACCGCGAGCCCTACATCCACGAAAACTCCCCCGAGGGCGTTCGCGTGCTCCACCCCGCCAGCGGCCTGGTCACCGCCCTCGAGCCCGTCATGCGCGCCTGCTCCGGTGTGTGGGTCGCCCACGGTGCCGGCAGCGCAGACCGGGAAACCTCCGACTCCCTCGGCCACATCTCCGTCCCCCCAGGCGAGGAGTCCTACGTCCTTCGCCGCGTCTGGCTCTCCGAGCAACAGGAGCGCGGCTACTACTACGGCTTCTCCAACGAAGGCCTGTGGCCCCTGTGCCACGTCGCTCACACCCGCCCCGTCTTCCGCGCCGATGACTGGGACCAGTACGTCGCCGTCAACCGCATGTTCGCCGACGCCGTCTGCGAAGAGGTCGACTCCGACGACCCCATCGTGCTCGTGCAGGACTACCACTTCGCGCTCGCCCCCAAGATGATCCGCGAGCGCCTGCCCCGCGCCACCATCCTCACCTTCTGGCACATCCCCTGGCCCAACTCCGAACGCATCGGCATCTGCCCCTGGCGCGAGGAGCTCATCTCCGGCCTCCTCGGCTCCAGCATCGTCGGCTTCCACACCCAGCAGCACTGCAACAACTTCATCGACTCCGTCGACGCCTTCATGGAAAGCAGGATCGACCGCGAGAGCAACGCCATCGTCCAGGGCAAGCGACGCACCCTCGTTCGCCCCTACCCCATTTCGATCGAATGGCCTGTCCACTGGCTCGACAAGGTGCCGTCGGTCGCCGAGTGCAGAGGCGCGGTGCGCAAGGACTTGGGCCTTCCCGACGACATCCTGCTCGGCGTGGGCGTGGACCGGCTCGACTACACCAAGGGGATCGAGGAGCGCATCCTCGCGGTGGATTCACTCCTCTCACGCCGCCCGGAGCTGCGCGGACGCTTCGTCTTCGCTCAGCTCGCCGCCCCCAGCCGCACCAAGATCGATCGGTACCGCGAGCTCAACGAGCGCATCGAGCAGCTCGTGCAGCAGACCAACGAACGCTGGGGCTCCGATGGGTACCATCCCGTCGTGCTGCTCCGCTCCCACCACGAGCCGCTCACCGTCTTCCGCTACTTCCGCGCTGCCGACGTCTGCTACGTCAGCAGCCTCCACGACGGCATGAACCTCGTGGCCAAGGAGTTCGTCGCCGCGCGCGACGACGAGCGGGGCGTGCTCGTGCTCAGCCAGTTCACGGGCGCGGCCCGTGATCTCACCGAGGCGCTCATCGTCAACCCGTACGACGTTCGCCAGGCCGGCGACGCCCTCGCGGCTGCGCTCAACATGCCCCCCCAGGAGCAACGCGAGCGCATGCGCTCCATGCGCCGCGTCGTCTCCGAGTTCAACGTCTACCGATGGGCCGGACGCATGCTAGTAGATGCCGCAGAGGTCCGACGCCGCGACAGGATGACCGGCCGCCTCTCGTCCACCCACCCAGCACCGGGATACGCGCATCGATGAAGCACATCCTCGCGGCTGCCCACGTCAACCTCCTCGCCCAGCTCGCCTGGTCGAGCGTGCTGCTCGCCTTCGACTTCGACGGCACCCTCGCCCCGATCGTCGAAGACCGCGACGAGGCCTGCATGCGCGTGCGCACGCGCCAGCTTCTCGAGCGAGTCTGCGCGCTGTACCCGTGCGCGGTCATCTCCGGTCGCAGCCGCGCCGACGTCCTCGCTCGCCTCGACGGGGTCCACGTTCCGCACGTGATCGGCAACCACGGCATGGAGCCTGGCACGCGCATGAAGACGTTCGAACGCCAGATCGAGCAGATCCGACCGGTCCTCACCCACGCGCTCGCCGACTTCCCCGGCGTGGATCTCGAGGACAAGCGGTTCTCCCTCGCCATCCACTACCGACGCTCCCGTCGCAAACGCCAGGCTCGCTGCGCCATCCTCCACGCCGTCGCCTCCCTCTCTCCTCCCGTACGGACCATCCCCGGCAAGCTCGTCTTCAATCTCGTCCCGGCCAACGCGCCCCACAAAGGCGACGCCGTCGCCATGCTCCGCGACAAGCTGGGCGCCGACACTGCCGTGTTCGTGGGCGACGACGTCACCGACGAGGACGTCTTCTCGCTCGACCAGCCCGGCAGGCTCCTGTCGATCCGCGTCGGGATGTCCAAGACGTCGTCCGCGGACTACTACCTGCGGGACCAGCGCGAAATCGACGCGCTCCTGCGCTACCTCGTCAGGATCCGCCAGAAGGAAGGGCATCCATGAGCCCCGGCTCCGCCCCGTCCCTGTCCCTCGGTCCTGCCGGCGACTTCCTGCGTTGCCTCTGGCAGCTCAACCACACCATCGAGCGCGTCTCCCGAAGCATGGAGAAGACCATCGGCGTCACGGCCCAGCAACGAATGATGATCCGATGCGTCGGACGCTTCCCCGGGATGACCGCCAGCCAGCTCGCGGAGCTGCTGCACCTCGACGCCGGCACCGTGTCCACGGCGTTGAGCAGGCTCGAGCGCAAACACCTGCTCGAGCGGCGCCGCAGCCCGCGCGATCGCCGCCGCGTCACGCTCGGTCTCACCCCGGCGGGACACGCCCTCGACCGCGATGCGCCAGGAACCGTCGAGCACGCGGTCGTCGCGCTGTTGAAAACCGCCGCCGAGCGCGATGTCGCGAGCGCTCGCGCGGTGCTCGGGGAGTTGACGGCATTGCTCGCGCGAGAAACCTGACCGCGGGCCGCTCCGACGGCACGCCATGGCACACCGCCGGAGAGAGACGCCCTTGCCTGCCTCCTCCGTACCCTTGCAGACTCTCTCGTCCGCGACGATCCTCGCTCGCAAGCACGCTGCGGCCCCAGCCGTGGCACACGCATTGCCTATTCGCTCCGCCGCCTGGCCGGTTGGGCCATCTGCTTTCCCACCTCGGAGGTCCCGATGCCTCGTCATCCCGCGCTGCTCTCCTCCCTCGGACTCGTCACCCTGCTCTCCTCCTTCGTCGCCTGCGGCGGCTCCGTGATCGAAGGTGACCCCAACGTCGAGCAGGGAGGCTCGGCGGGGGCCTCGGCCGGCGCGGCCGGGTCTCACCAGGACGCAGGCTCCCATGCCGGAACGGGCGGGACTGGATGGGGAGGCGCAGCCGGAACGGGCGCCGGCGGTTGGGCAGGCGCCGGCGGCGCAGGCGCGGGAGGTTGGGCAGGCGCCGGTGGCGCAGGCGCGGGAGGTGTCCCGATCGATGCGGGACCCGACGTCCCCCCCTCGTGCGTGCAGACGCACGAGCAGTTCGTGATGAAGGCGTCACTGCACAACGGTCAGCAGATCGGCTGCTGGGTCGGTACGACCAACGGCGTGCTCGAGCTGCGGGGGCGCGTGGAGTCTTCGAGCGGCACGTCGTTCGTGGTCGACTCCTGTCCCCCCAATGCGGACTGCGGCCCGATGCTGTCCACCTTCAGCTTCGACGCGCCGAATCTCTATGCGTACATCCCTGTCGAGGCGTTGGTGACGGTGCGGGTCCAGGTGGATCAGCCCTGGGGCTGCACGCAGCAGATTGAAGTCACCAACCTCGCCAACTGGAACGGGGCCGAAAACCCGTACAGCTCGTCGAACGACACGATCTATCTGTCGGCATCCGACGGAATCGCGCAGCCAGTCGCCGGCTCGAAGCTTGCCGTCTACAAGTCGGCGCTCGGCTGCGTCAACGACCCGCCTCCGAGCTGCGGAGGCGACCCGCCGGACCTGTACGCTCTCTACTTCGCCTCCCTCTACCAATCGAGTCCGGGCACCCCCGTGTACATGGGGCAGCAGGGGTACTTCGAGATCCCCGATGGCAACGGCCTGCAGTACCTGCAGGCGCAGAACCTGCGGAGCTACTCGAGCGGAGCGTGCGACGCCTACTGGGACTGGAGCTTCTGGGTCGCGCAGATGGTGTACGAGCTCTGAGACTCGGGGGTAGCGGGGTAGAGCGAGAATCCCGCTCTACCCCCGCCTTGTCTTCAACCCCAGCAGCACCCTCGCCACGACGCCCACGGCCACCACCCCGCCCGCACGAGCCACCTCCTGCCACTTCGCGCCCGAAGCAACCACGACCGCCGTGATCGCCGCGGCCAGCCCGATCGCGAGGTCGCCCCGCCCCAGCCCCCTGTCTCGGCGCCAGCCCAGCGCGATCAACGACGCGGCCGTGCTCCC
>JAKLDZ010000047.1 GCA_022703255.1 Myxococcota bacterium
CAGGAGGGTGCGCATGGCGGATCTCGAGCGGTGATCCATATCACGTCATGCGAAGGAAGTGAGGACGACCTCGCGCGTTGCGTGTCGAGATCGTCCTCGACGACGCGCGTCCGGACGGCTGTCTCACGGCGCGCTGGAGACGGGGCAGAAGCGCAAGGACTCGGCCACGTTCTTGACCCGCGCGGAGCGCTCGGGTCCGAACCGAAGCTCATTCGACGGCAACAGGTCGATGGTGCTGCTCATCACCAGGATCTCGCCGCGCTCGGCGCATCCCTGCAGCCGCGCGGTGTTGTTCATGCCGCTGGCGAACCCCGTGAAGTTGTCGTTGGGCTCGAAGCTCCCAACGAACAGGGGAGCAAGGTTGACGCCCGCGGTCACGTCGATGCCGTCGGGGCGGAGCTTCTCGAAGCCGGAACGCTCGTGCAGGTGGCGAGTCATCTCGCGGATGGCCACCGCGCAACGCACGGCTGCAAGAGCACGCTCCGGCGGGGAGTCGTCGTAGAAAGGCGGGCCGAAGAGCCCGATGACGCAGTCCCCGACCATCTTGTCGAAGACGCCGCCATGGTCCCAGAGGATCTGGACGACGTCGCGGCTCCAGGTTTCGACCAGGGAAGCGACGGCGCTGGGGAGCTTGAGGACCTGCTCGGACAGGCGCGTGAAACCGGAGATGTCCACGAACATCATGGCCACGGATTCCTCGCGGGGAGCCAGGTAGCGCGTGCGGTAGTCTGCGGAGTTCAGGAGCCTGGCGACGACTTCGGGGCGGAAGGAGCGCGCGAGCGTGCGCCACTCCTTGTTGAAGTCCACCACGCGCTGCCGGATGAACTCCGCGAAGCCCCCGAGCAGCTCGCGATCGTAGACGTTGAACGAGGCGGCCCGCGAGGTCGCGACCACCTTGCCCACCACCGTCGCTTGCGTCACGCCGTTGATCAGGACCTCTTCCTGCACCGGATCGAGAGCGAAACGCCGCAGCAACGTGCGCTCTGCGGAGTCGAAGTACGCCCGCGCTTCCTGCAGGATGGCGGCTTCCTCGGGGTGTCGGGGCAGGCTCCCCATGGTGTCCACGGCGAGCTCGCTGCCTTCGAAGTACTGCACGTGGAGGGTGCCGGATTCGCCTTCCTGGGCGACCGCGACGAGCAGGAGCCGCTCGAGGGCGACGGCGCGGGCGAGGGCACGCACGGCGAGCTGGACCCCTTCTCCCAGCACGCGATGACGAAGCGCTTCGGCCAGCTCCATCATCACGCGGTGCTTCTCTCGGGCCGCCCGGATCGAATACAGGAAGTTGTCGAGCTCCTCGCAGGTGACATCGAGCGCTTCGGCGGCCCAGTCACGGTCGAGCCTCTCGAGCGCCTCACGCGGAATCACCACCGCGGCCGAACCGAACCACTCGCCCGCGACGTCGAGGGGCTGCGCGATGACCAGCTCGCCATCGGCCTCCAGCCGGACCCTCTGCCGGCGGTCAGCCTGGGTGGCTGCCTGCACCTCTTCGAGCCGCGGACATGACAGGTCGCGCGGCCAGGCGTAGGTCGTGAGCACGAGGTCCTCGGAGAAGGTGCGAACCAGGGCGCCGCGTGCGCCGATCGTCTCGCACAAGGTCGGCAAAGTCGCTGCAAGCGTCTCGGCAAGGCTGTCGCGATTCTGGAGCGCCTGCTCCACTTGCGAGTCGATTCGCGAATTGAGGTCGATGAGAGCGCGCAGCCTGGTCGCCAGGTCCTCGGACATAGCGGCGGATGCTAGCACGGGGCCACAGCGGAAGCGCTGCGCTTCGTGTCGCGTTCCGCCGCGGTCCGCCGGACGGCGCGATGCCCTACTTGCAGTAGCCGGCCTGCTGGAGACTGGTGATGAGCTGCGAACAGGTCGCCGTCTCCCCCCCTTGCGCCACCGCGGCGCACCCCGACTTGGCGTCCTCCGTCGGCAGCGTGGTGCAACAGGCTGCCAGCGTCGTGCAGTCCCCGCCCGAGCTCGAGGACCCGGCGGACCCGGCGGACCCGCCCGCTCCCGCCGATCCGTTGCACTGGGTGTTGCAGTGCGCGGTCATGCAATCGTCCGCTGCATTGCCGTCGGTGTTGCACTCCGCGGTCGCGAGCGACGCGCAGTTCGTCTGCATGCAGCCGAGGTCGTTGCCGCAGTTCTGCATGCACGTGTACATGGGCCCGCAGGTGCCGCCGCTCATGTTCCCGGTTGCCCAGGCCGAGCCGTAGGCCTTGGTGACCTCGGCGTTGCAGTTCCCCTGCAGGCACGAGACGCAGGCCGCGTCGAGGGCGCTTCCCGCCGCCCCATTGCCCGCACCGCCACCGGTGTTGCCGCCACTGCCGCTGTCGTCGTCGCCACACGCAACCACCGCAAACGCTGCCGCAGCCGCGGCTGCGAGCGAAAAAAAGCGAACCAGATGCTTCATCGGGATTCTCCTGTCGTGCAAGTGAGCGAGAGAGCGCGCCGCTTGGGCGCGGAAGCGAGCCTACCACCGGCCCGACTCCCCGAGGAACGACTCCTCGCGCCGGAACCATACGCTGGAGCGCGACACTTCTTCCCGCGCGTTCACCCTTCCCCCGCGCGCGTAGTGCCTCTTGCGCGACGCCGTCGAAACGGCGACCCTATCCCCATGAGGCTCCTCGGCACGAAACTCATCGTCCCGCTCGTCGTTCTGTCCGCCGCGCTCCCGATCGCCTGCGGCGACTCCGAAGACGGAACCCCCTGGACTCCGCCGACGTCGGCGGACGGCGGAGGAGACGTCACCACGGACGCGATCCCTGACGGCCCGGGAGCGGGAGGCCAGGCCGGCGCGTCGGGCGCTGCAGGGGCCGCAGGCGTCGCGGGCTCCGCTGGAAACGGTGGCGCGATCCCCGACGGTGGCGAGGACTCCGCTGCGGGCGCCGGTGGCGGTGTCGCGGGCGCTGCGGGAGGCGTCGCCGGCTCCGGCGGCCTGGATGCGTCGGTCCCCGATGTGGATTTCACCTACGACGCGCCCCTGTTCGACGGAATGCAGGAGGCCTGCGCCGAGACCGTCGTCACCGCCGAGCCTCTCCCCCTCGACCTGTACTTCATGCTCGACACGTCGGGATCGATGTCGGGCACCAACATCTCCGCGCTCAAACAGGGCGTCGTGAACTTCTGCAACGATCCGTCTGCCGCGGGCATCTGGGTCACCGGCCAGCACTTCCCCATCGGCGGGTACAGCGAGACCTGCGTCCCCACCGAATACGCGACCCCCGCCGTGCCCTGGGGACTCCTCCCCTATAACGCCTTCACCAACTGGGTGAACAGCGTCTCCGCCACCGGCTACACTCCAAGCTACCCGTCCCTCACCGGCGCAGTCAACGCGTGCAAGACCCGTGTCCTCACCAACCCGACCCACAAGTGCGTCGTCGTGTTCGTCACCGACGGAAACCCCGAAGGCAACTGTCCCCCCACGGGCACGGGCTCTGCCACGCAGACTGCGTTGGGCAATGTCGCCGCCGACTCGTGCGCGAATGGCGTCCCCGTCTTCACCATCGGATTCCCCAACCTGCCCTCCGACGGACAGTCGCTCATCGATCTCGTGGCCCAGAAGGGCTGCACCGACAAGGCGTTCATCATCCAGTCCGGGAGCATGGGCTCGCAGTTCACCGATCAGCTCAAGAAGATCCAGCAGGCGTCTTTGGGCTGCGAGTTCCTCGTTCCCAAGTCCGACGGCGGCGCCGTGGATCTGGACAAGGTCGAGCTGCGATACACCTCGGGCACCAGCCAGCAAGAGGTGTTCCCCAAGGTCGATACCGTCGGCAACTGCGCGGGAGACGGGTGGTATTACGACGACAACGCCAATCCCACCAAGCTGATCCTCTGTCCCGCGAGCTGCACCAAGGTCAAGGCCGACTCCGCGGGCACGGTCAACGTCTCGCTTGGCTGCCTCGGAAGCTGAGCCCCCGCTCCGTCACGCTCCCTCTCCCACGCGTCGCTGCGCCGACTCGAGAATCTCCCCAATCAGATCGTCGAACGAAATGCCTCGCAGCCTGCACAGGATCGGCAGATCCGAGTGGACCGGGTTCAGCCCGGCCAGAGGATTGAGCTCGATGACCGACATCCGGCCCTGCGCATCCGCCCGAAGATCGATGCGGCCGGCATCCCTGCAGCCGAGCGTGCGGTAGGCCGCGAGGGCGAGGGCCCCCGCTTCCTGCGCCAACGGCCCCTCCACCAGCGCGTAGTCCACCCGCCCCTCGTACTGCGCCTTGTTCGTGAACGAGTAGACGTCCGACTCCGCCGTCGATCGCAGCAGCACCTCCATGACGCCGAGCACCCGCGCGTCGTCGCCCGTCCCCGCAATGCCGACCGTCACCTCGCGCCCCGGCAGAAAGGTCTCCACCAGGACCGGCTGACGGAAGGCACGGAGCAGCTCGCGGCAGACCGTGTCGAGCTGCTCGGGAGTCCGTATTCTGGATTGGGGGTGAATCCCCTTTCCGGTGCCTTCGGCGACGGGTTTGGCGAACAGCGGGAAGGGGAGCGCGACGCGGGCGACGTCCTCCGGGCGCTCGACGAGGTGGAACGCGGGTGTGGCGAGGCCTGCGTCGCGCAGGAGCTGCTTGGTGTTGGCCTTGTGCAGGGCCAGCATGAGCACCCTCGCGTCGGAGAACGTGAACGGGATTCGGTAGGCCTCGAGCAACGCGGGCACTTGCGCCTCCCGGGACAGGCCGTACATGCCTTCGGCGATGTTGAACACGAGATCCCATCGCGCCCCGCCGGCCAGCCGCGACACCAGGTTGCGCAGGTGCCCGATCCGCTCGGTGTCGTGTCCCCAGTGCCTGATCGACGCCTCGATCCCCTCGATCGTGTCCACGCGATCGAACTCCGCGGTCTGCTCTTCGCTGAATCCCATGCTCAGGTACTCCTCCCTGAGGTCATAGGTGATGCCGATCATCATTGTTCCGTCTCCCGTGGGCTCGTGGACGACGTCGCAGAGCCGTTTGAGATTCGATTCCGGCGCAGGGGCAGCGCAGGTTGACAAGGGTTCGTCGGTCTTCTAGAGGAATCGACGACGAGGCGAGGATGGCGAAGAAGCGACGAGATTCCACGACAGCAGAACCCTGGACCGCGCAGGAGCGGGCGGTGCTCGATTCCCTCACGTCGCCGTGGCGCATCCAGGAGTTTCTCAATCGGGTGGACTACAGCACGGACGCGTTCTACCGCTCGCCGCGCAGCGTGCTGCGGGATCGCAGGGCGCACTGCGTGGACGGCGCCCTGATGGCCGCGGCGGCGCTGCGACGGCTCGGGTTCGACCCGATGATCGCGGAGATGACTGCCGTGCGGGACGACGACCACCTGATGGCGCTCTACCGGGTGAACGGGTTCTGGGGCGCCGTGGCCAAGTCCAACACCACCGTGCTCCGCTTCCGGGAGCCCGTGTTCCGCACGCTGCGGGAGCTCGTCATGTCGTACTTCGAGTTCTACTTCAACACGGCAGGTGAGAAGACCCTTCGCGCCTACTCCCAGCCTCTGCGCTTGATTCGTTTCGATCCCCGGGAGTGGATGACGAGCGACGACGCGGTCGAGGGGATCATCGCGGAGCTGGAGGCGATGCGGCACCTCCCCGTGGTCAGTGAGGCGATGGTGGCGGAGTTGAACCCGGTGGACACGCAGGTCCTCGAGGCCGGGTTCCTCGGAGCGAATCCCGACGGGCTGTTCGACCCTTCGGAGGGGCCGGTCCGCGCCTCTCCGTGCGAAGACGCGAATCGTCGCTGACAGGTCCGGCGACGTCGCTCCGTCGCTTCCTGGACTCGCGTCGTGGTCTTCCTTCTCGGCTCCGCTCATCGATGATCGTGGTGTCGCAGCGAAGCGCGACACGCCATGCCCTTACACGCTTCCCCTCCCGACGTCGAGATCGCCCGGCCGTGCGCTCGGATCGCCATCGCCGACATCCCGCGTCCCCCGCTTCCAACGGAACCTCCGGGTCGCCCGGCACTGCCCCGTCGCGCCCGCATTGACGGGCCTCTCACAAGGAGAAGGTGAACCCCAGCGTGAAGCGCATCTCGAACCCCAGGCGCAACGTGGACATCCTCGCCTCGCCGGCTGGAACCGGCTCGCTGCCGACTCCCCCGCGCACCAACCCCCGCACCTCCGACGCCATGAACAAACCCGACCCCGCCGTCGTCACCCCAACCCCCGCGTGACCACCCAGGAAAGCGTCGGGCGTGCGGGCCAGCTCGTAGACGGGAATCCAGACATCGGCTCCCGCGCGAAGGTAAGCGTGCGACTCCGCCTGGGAGCGCACCCCTTGAGCGAAAGACCACAGCAGCGCCGGATGGAACCCGAGGGTGGTGAAGCCTCGATCTCCGTGCTTGAAAGCAACCACCGACGGATCCAACGCTGCGGTCCAGGTCTCGTTGAACCGCACCCGCACCGGAGGACAGAAGCCCGCGTGCCGGGGCGCGTCCGAACCCGTCCACGCGCCGACGCAGAACGCCAGGACGCCCACGTCCATCCGGGGAAAGTCCGGGGCCGGAGGGATGCGATACGGTGTGATCGGCGGCTGCAGATTCCAGTAGAGATCCGGCGTCATCCGCGCGGCCGCGTTGGCCTCGGCCCGAAGGCGTGCGCGAATGCTGGCTTCGATCGACGCGCGCACTTCGAGCCGCAGGGCAGCTTCCCAGGCGACATAGGCGCTCCACTCCGCGTCGATCGCAGCGCGGCGCTTCGCTTCCGCATGGACGTCGACGCCGGGGGTCTGCACGCCAACCGTGGGCGTGTCGACCCCCACGGTCGGGGTCTTGACCTCGATGCACCAGGGGGGAAGGCACGGCCCCTGCGCCCGAGCCTCGCGCACCCCGAGCACCGTCGCGAGAGCCAACAGGAGGAGCTGCAGGGGTCGAATCATGGTGCGCCTCAAAATGCGAATCGGGGACCCATCAGAACCTGCGCCTCGGCGCGAACCCTCGAGAGCGCTCCACCATCCCCTCCGTAGCCGTCAAACAGCCCGCCCCTCATCTCCACAGAAAACCCCGCTCCGCGCCCCGCGCCCAGAGGTACGAAGTAGTTGTCCACTCCGATGCCCACGAAGAGTCGATAGAATCCCGAGGGCGTACCACCCGCGGGACCGCTCACGAACGATCCCAGCGACGTCCCGACACGCACGAACGGCAGCGCGGTCCGTTCGCCAATCCACAACACCGAGAGCTCACCCGCGAACGTCCCCGCCTCCATCTTCTCGGAGTTGCGCGACCCGACTACCGCCTCGAGCTCGAACGCAAGTCGCCCCGCCTCGAGCGCGATGCCGTCGACTCGCAGCCCGGTCGACAACCCCAACTCGAACGTCTCGCCGCTCCCCCCCACGATGCGTCCCGAAGGCGTGACCGTGAACAGCGGCGTCTGAAGCCGCACCGGCGGTGGCTCCTTCTGCCGGCCTCGGTCGATCCAGGCCGCTCGACGTTCGGCGTCGACACTTCCCGCCTCGCTCTGACGAATGGCATCCGACTCGCGCTGGCGAATCGCGGCCTCGATGGAAGCGGCCTCTTCGGTCTCCATCCTGCGTCGCGCCTCCTGCTCGTTGCGCGGGGGAGGACGCTGCTCCGGGTGACATCGCACGTGGGGCGGGCAGGCGGGAGTCTGCGCGGAGGAGGTGGCGGGCCACACCATCATGCATAGGAGCGCAGATGTTGGAGCGAGACGGCGGAACACGCCCGAAGGATACTCCCTTGTTCCCTTCGAGTCGACGGCATCGGAGCGGGGAGATCGCGGGGGACGCACGTGGTGGCTCCGCCCCAACGGCGACATGCTCGCACGGAGCCTCAACGCGTATAGCTCACTTGATCGATCAGGTGCGGATTCACCGGCGCTCCCGGCCCTCCCACTCCCCACGTCTCCAGCCGGAACTCGTTGCCGTCGAGACTCACTACCCCATACCCGTTCTCCGATGGGGCCGTGTCCGTTGACTTGGGCACCAATGGGTACGCCAGCCGATCGCGATAGTACGACTTGGGGTCGGTGCTCGGAATCAGGGCCGTCTCCGGCCACGCCGCCGCGGGCGGCACGACCACGTAGCCGATTCCATCCCCCGCGCCGCGGCCATACGACGCGCTGGGCGCCTGCACGCCATTGAACCGCATCGGACGCATGCGTTGGTACAGGTGCTCGTGTCCCCCGAACACCCAGTCAACCTTGCCGTCGAACAGCGCCGTGATGTCCCGGAACGTCCCCTGCTCGAGCCAGTGCCGCGCGCCCGCGTTGTAGGGGGGCACGTGCCATGACGCGAACACCCAGGTCGCGTCGGAGACAGGCGGCCCCTGCATCCGCTGCGCCGCCCACGTGTACTGATCCCCCGTGCCCGACGCGAAGCCGTCGGAATACTGCGAATCGAGCACCACGAAGGCCGCAGCACCGTACCGCAGCACGTAGTGCGTCTCCGAGCCCGACATCGCGTCGAGCGCAAACAAGCGCTCCATCGTCGTCTTGCCAGGCGCGGTCTCCCCGAGATTCACATCGTGATTGCCCTTGGCCGGCACGATCGCGTGAGAGCCCAACAACTCCCGCCCCTGATCGAAGAACGTCCACCACGCGCCCGGCTTGTCGTTCCACGGCATGTCACCGGTGAGCAGGACGAACGCCGCGTCGGCGTGGGCCGTCATCACCCGATCGGCCGTCCTCTTCCACCGGTTCGCCTCTCCCCCCTCCTGCACGTCGCCCATCACGACGAACGAGAACTTCGAGCTCTGCGGGCCCGCCGTGCGGAAGGTGCGCACGGCCGGATCGGTGAGGGCATCGCAGGAAACCCGATAGGACCAGGTCGAGGACGCCGACAGCCCGGCGAGCCTGACGTGGTGCGCGCGGCCCGGTGCTGGCTCCGTGACGCTGCTCGCCAGCGTGCCGCCCGTGCCGTAGTCCACGCGCCCCTTGCAGGGCCACCCCGTGTGGAAGTTGACGATTACCCCGTCGTGCGGCTGTACCGTCCCGTCCCACGTGAGCGCCGGACCGTACAGGACCACAGGGAACCCCGCATTGTAGTCCATCCCTGCATTGCTGTCCCACGTGCGATCGGCGCCCTGCACCGAATACAGGACCACGTGCAGCGCGCGCGCGTCGGCAGGCAACACGAGCGTGTGCTCCCAGACGCCCCCCGGGCTGCCCGACATCGCGTCCTCGACGAAGAAGTCCAGGTTCCCCGTGCCGTCGTCCTGCGACGACAGCGAAGCGCCCTGCACCTCGTTCCAGCCATTGAAACCGTAGTGAACGTGCACGTTCGAGGCCGCCGCAAGGACTCCGGTGTACCTCAACGTGACGCTCTGCCCCGGCGTCGGATCCGACGGAAACAGCGTCAGCCCCCCGCCGAGATCGAGCCCCGAGTCCGGCCCGGCCTCGGCAGCCGATTCCTCCGGAGCGTCTTCGATCGCAACGTCCCCGATCGCGGAATCCTGCTCCGCCGGCGCGTCGAAAGGAGCATCGGCCGCATCCACGGGGGGAAGCGCGTCGGAATCCGACGCGGCGTCCGTCGAAACGCTCGCGTCGGTGCCGGACTCCACTCCCCCTTCCTCGAAGGGCGCGCCACCGCCACCCGCAGAACCGTCGGGCTCCACAGCCGGGCCCTGCGTGTCCGAGTCCGATGAGCCGCACCCGACGAACGCAATCGCCGCGGAGAGGAGGGGGGCGCCGAGAAGGAAGTGAAGACGCATGACAGATGCGAGGCTATGAGGCGCTCGGGGCTCGTTCGTCAAGGAGCGATGCGATCGAGCTCGAACAGATTGACGTCGTCGGCGGAATCCGAAGCGACCCACGGCTCCTCGTCGTCGAGCAGCACGAGACCCTCGGGATTCGCAATCTCCTTCGGCAGCTTCCAGGCTGCGTCCAGGTGCAGCTTGCCGTCGTCGGACGGGTCGATCGACTCGCGGACGCGGCCGATGGCGCGGCCGTCTCCGGACACGATGTAGAGCCTGCCGGTGCCGTCCACGAACAGGTCGCTCATGTCGGGCAGCACGTCGCGAACCGAAGAGGCGAACTCCCACACGCGGACTGGAACGAGCGAGGAGTGAGCAGACGCGGGCAGGGAGAATGGCTCGGAGAGCGGTGCGGACAGCCCGGCCGGGGATGCTCCTTCGGGCGCGAACTCGACCAGGCAAGGCTGCTGCTTCTCCTTGAGCACCAGGAGGTGTCCCTGAGCGCACAGGGCCATCCCTTCCCCACGCGAGTTCGACTCGGCACCCCAATCCTCGGCAAGCTCGCGCTTCCAGTCCGGCCCGTCACTCTCCACCCGCAGGTCGAACGTGTGGAGCAGTGAGTCGAGATCCGGTGACACCACGTACACGGCGCCAGGGTTCTCCTCGAGCAGGAACAGGCGCCCCGCCGGATCCGCCGCCACCGCTTCCCACTGCGACGGCGGCGCAGTGGAGAACAACGCCCCCAGGTCGTGCAGCGAGAAAGACAGCTCGGAAGGCTTCACCGAGGAGGGCACGTCGGCGATCGCGACCGCGAGCTCGGAGTCCCCGATGGCGAGCATCTGCAGCCGGCCCTCGAAGGTGCGCAGAGCCAGCCCGGAGACCTCGGGCAGCGCAATGGCCCCGTTGCCGTGGTCGATGTCGATGGAGCCGACGTCGACCGGGGAGTCGGCCTTTCCGCCGGGGTTGTCCGCATCACCGGAGGAGTCCGGAAGGGTCGAGTCGGTGCTTGCACCGGAGCAGGCGGCGACGCACGCGGCGAGGAGACCCAGCAGAGGGAAGAGGGGGCTTCGCATCGGGTCACTCCGGGATGGCGGTGGGCGCGTCGGGGAAGCTGGCTCCGCTGGAGCCCTTGGGGTGGAGCTTGCGCCACTCGGCGAGCTGCTTGCGGGCGCTGTCCTGACGCATGATCACGAAGTGTTTGATGCCCCAGGCGTGCATGGAGCCGGCCCACCACAGCTCCTGGTGTTCGAAGCCGTTCCAATAGACCTGGTCGTTGGTGAACTGACGGCCCGTGTGCGGCGGGCTCTGGGGCCCGTCGGCCTCGAGGAACGCGCTGACTCGAACCCGGTCGATTCCCCCGCCGGAACCCTCGGCACCCAGCGCTTCGGAGAGCAGGTCCTCGCGGAAGGCGGTGTCGAGCACGTAGTCGAGGTGGTCGAGGTAATAGGCACGCAGCTCGGAGTTGGCGAGCAGGTTCTCGACCAGGGGGATTGCAGGGCCCCCGGAGGTCTTGCGCCAATCGACGATGTCACCGTATTGCCAGTCGATGCCCATCGGGTCGACACCGAGGGAGTTGTCGTAGTCCCAGGGGATCCAGTGGAAGTAGGGCCGGGACATGAAGCCCTTGGGCTCGCTCTTGGGACCGGAGTTGTAAAGGTAGTAGTTGCTCGGCGTGCGGTAGTAGTTGTCCCATGCGCCGAGCAGCGTGTTCACGCCGGCCCATCGCAGGAACCCGCGGACGTCGAAGATCGCCTCCATCGACTCCCGGTACTGCGGTGTGTCGAACTTCGCCTTGCCGTCGCCCGGCAGCCCCACCCCGTTCACCGTCCGGATGAACGCCGCCAGGTCGTCGTACGTCTGCAGCTTCGGATCGTCGTCGGGCTTCTCGTTGGTCTGGAGCTGATAGGTGCGCTCCTCGATCTCCGACGCTGTGAAGTACTGCCTGCCGGAATCGTCGCCATCGGCTCCCCGGCGGTGCTCGAGCGTCGCGGGTCCGATGTCCTCCCAATAGGCCTTGTACAGATTCCCCTCGTCGTTGTCGCCGAAGTGCGTCCCGAGGAAGGACTCGTCAACCTGCTCTATCACCGAGTACAGGCCGTAGTAGCGTCCGTCGATGCAGAAGCGTGCGTAGGTGTGGCGAGGGGCCGCGACGCGTGCCTTGCGGAACTGATCCCAGGCGATCGACTCGCGCAACTGGGAGACGTCGTTCCACATCGCCTTGAGGTTCAGAGCACGCATGCCGAAGAGCCGCGCGGACTTGGCGGTGAACTTGACCTTGTAGGACGACTTCGGCGTCCCGTTGGTGAAGTTCCCGCTCGTCCGAAGGGAGAAGTCTGCGGTCGCGTGAACGCGGTCTCCTTCACCCACCTCCGCATCGGGGCAATGCCCCGCCATGTCGGGGCGAGCGCGGAAGACCTCGAGCTCGGCGCCTTCCACTTGGGTCGCTTCGGCCAGGGACGACGGGCTCATGTGCTGGGGGTCCCAGCTCTTGACGCGCACGTACCAGAAGGTATTTGCCGCGAAGAAGTCGGACTTCTTCCCCTCGGTGACCGCGTCCGCCTTGCCGTCGTCGTCCTCCCACGCGGGCGGAGCCTCGTACGGAGCCGCGCCAGGTTCCGAGGTCGAACCGCATGCGGGCAAGGACACCAGCGCCGTGGCGGCAACGAGTCGAAGGAAGTCGGTAGCGCACTTCATGGTCACGCAGAGGCTAGCACCGGTCTGCGGCGAAAGACACCCCACCCGAGGGGGAATCCAGGTTCCGAGACAGAGCCCAGGCTGCCGTTCGGACGGCGCGAACGGCTCCCCGTTCTTCCTTCCGGGGGGGCTGCCCGGGTTCGCGCAGTGACGGACGAGAGGCGCAGAGGCGGGAGGCTTCGGGGAGAGGCTACAGGCTGGGGAAGATCGCGAGGAAGAAGACCGCGACGAGCAGCGCGCCGACGATTGCGGCGAGGCATCCGCAGCCGAGGGGTGCGCCGATCGCGACGGAGGGCTTGGGGTTTTTCTTGGTGACGATCGCGACGATGGTGCCGACGAGGCCGAAGAAGAGCGGGCCGGCCGTGATCATCGTCATGGTCATGCCCATCTGCTCGCTCTGGACGGCAGCGACGATGGTTCCGATCACGAGGAGGAAGGACAGGGCGAGGATGGCGATCGAAGCGTATCCACCCCACCAGGCCGGGGGCTTGCCGGGCTGCGTGGGCGGCGGGCCTTGCGGCGGGACCGGAGCCTGAGGTGGCGATTGGGGAGCTCCCCAGGGAGGATTCGGTGCAGGTGCCTGTCCGTACGGAGGTTGGTTCATGGACCGAGCCTACCACGCGTCGCGCGGAGGCTGCAGAGGCTCGCTTCGCTCCGGCGCATGCACTATCGTTTGCGGGTCATGCAGACGTCCTTTGCTCGCGTGTGCGCCCTGTGCTCGACGGCGATCCTGTTCTGTGCTTGCGGCGATGCCAACGAAGGCTCCCAGAGCATGGGCGGCGCGGGGGATGCCGCGGCCGAAGCGGAGACGGACTCCGCCGCGCAGGATTCGTCGCCTCCTGTCGAGGATGGTGGCACCGATTCGCCGCATGACTCGAGTCTCGACGTGGCCCACGACGCGGCGGCCGACTCGGCCTGGGACGCCGTGTCGGATGGCCAGTCCGAGGGGGGTGCCTCCGGACCCTGCGGACGCCCCTGGAACCACGAGGTCGATTCCCCCTATGCCCTCGAGGGGACTTGGATGTTCGGCCGCAAGGACGCCTGCGCCTGGCAGGATGTGCTCGAGAAGTTCCACCGGGCAGGTGGCAGTTGGATCTGGCAGTTCGGCCCGGAGCTCAAGCCGCGATCGCGTCAGGAGCTCGAAGCCGATCCCGCTTTCGTCGGGTGTACGGTCGGGGGAAAGTCCTGTGTCCAGGACGCCGTCGACGCTGTCGGCGAGAGCAGGATAGAGGGGTTTCTCAGCTATTCTTTCGGGCAAGCCTACTCGGCCGCGATTGCGCCCTGCGCCAGCCTCGACAAGCAGGTCTCGATCGGAGGCACGACCTGGCATCGCATCGTGCTGCCGACGAGCGCGTCGCAGGGGGCCTGCCCTTCTGCGGGCAAGGTCTACGTGATGTTCGCGGTGAGCGACGGGCAGGACTCCGAGCAGCTTCTGCTCGAGGGGGCGGATGCGCTTGGGATGAAGGTGGTATTGGGGATGCCCGGGATTGCCCATTCGAAGACCTACGCGTGGGACGTCGAGCCTGCGCTGCTTGCCGCGACGAAGGAGTGGTCGCGCCGGGTCTTCCTGGACTACCAGGCACGCGCCGCGAAGCACCCAAGCTTCGCGGGGGTCTACCAGACCTTCGAGGTTCCGTTGAAGGCCACTGGGCTCGATGCGGCGTATGCGATGTACGGGGAGCTGGCCGAGCTGTTTCACGGAATGTTCCCCGGCAAGCCCTTCGCGCTGTCGCCCTACTGGGCAGCGAACAAGCTGCACGGCAACATGACCGAGGCGGACGTCGCAGGTGGCGTGAAGCGCCTGGCGAAGCTCGGAATCGACATCATCGCACCGCAGGATGGACGCGGGACTTCGAAGGGAGCCCTGTTCTGGGGATACGAGAAGGACAAGCCGATCGAGCAGATCGATCCGGAGCTCGCGAAGGCGTCGACGGTGCCCGCGGGAGCCACCTTTGCGCAAGCGTACAACGCTTCGACGCGGGAGCTGTATGCGGCGGCGCGGGCCGCGCTCGACGACGCCAACGCGGGCGGTGCGCATGCGGAGCTGTGGGCGAATCTCGAGGCGTTCGAGCCCACCGCCGACGAGCCCTGCTCCTACGCATCGGAGGGGCGAACCACCAAAGGGCGTCTCGACCGCGCCATCACCATGGGCGCCGGCTACGCGCAGCACGTCATTTCGTACATGTACGATCCGCTGTTCACCTGCACGACCGCGAGCCGTCCGCAGGCGCTCATCGACGAGATCCTCGCGCACGCCTGGCGTCCCGTCGTCGATACCGCCTTCAAGTTCTCCAGCGGAGGAAAGGACGGCTTCATCCTCCGCGGCTATCACGTTGCCGACAAGAACCCCACCTTCACGCTGACGTGGTACGACTCCGCGTGGAAGGTCCACAGCGAGCAGGTGACACCCCAGTGGACCGATCCGACGTGGGGGGCAAAGAACGCGGGGCGCGCCTGGGCGCAGGAGGCGTTCGTGCCGTTCTCCTTCGCAGACCTCGCCCCGCACTTCTGGGTCCATATCCGCGCGTCGAACGATGCCGGGCAGTCCTCGGAGGCATTCAGCTACGGATACTAGGGAATCCAGCCGGCGCCAGACGCTGCCCCCGCGCGGAGGAGACGTGAGCCCGATGCAGGTCAAGGACAAGACGATCCAACGAATCCTGGTGGGAACCGACTTCTCCCGATCCGCCACGAATGCGCTGCACCGCGCGATCCTGCTCGCAAAGGAGCACTCGGCCAGACTCGAGATCGTCCACGTCGCCCCCCGGATCGACCGGGCAATGCTGCGGAGCCTCGGCCTGCACCCGCCCGACGAGGCGGCCTCCGACGCGGAGCGCAGGGAGCGCCTGCAGGTGGCGCGCGCCGCGGCTCGAAAGCAGGGGGTGGTGGCGTCCGTGCGCCTGCTCAAAGGGGGCGCCGCAACCGAGCTCGCTCTGGAGGCCGCCCGGCTCTGCGCGGATGTCGTCGTGCTCGGCTGTCTCGGCGCGCGCTCCCTGAAACACGCTCTCATCGGAACCACGGCGGAGCGCGTGATCGAGCGGTGGAGCGGAGACACGCTCATTGTCCGACGCGCGCCCGCGGCGACATACCGGGTGATTCTGGCGTCGGTGGCGCTGGCCCCGGTCTCTCGCTCGGTGGTGATGTCCGCGCTGAGCCTGTCCCACGACGCGCGCATCCTCGTGCTGCACACCTATCAACCCCCCTACGAGCTGACGCTTCTGAGCCATCACGCCGATTCGCAGTCCCACGCGAAGCACCGGGCCGCCACCCGGCGGGCAGCCGTCCGCGGGCTCGATACCCTGCTCGCCCAATGCCCCGTCCCGGAGGACCGGCGCCTCGACCGCCATGTCCTGTACGGCGAGCCCTCTTCCACGATTCCCGGCGTGGCCGTGCACCACAACGCCGACGTCATCGTCGTCGGCAAGAACATGTCGCTCGTGGAGCAGCTCCTCCTCGGGAGCGTCACCAAGAAGATCGTCCGGGCGGCGGCCTCCGATGTGCTGGTGTCCGATCCGCGGGGTCGGCCCGCGGACGCGCCGAGACGCGTCAGGCGTGGGACGCGGGCGGAGTGATGCTGCCGGTGCCGTACAGGCGCGTGCGCACCGCGTCGCGCTGCAGCTCCTGGGCTCCGCACTCGCTCACGTCGTCGGCCGTCATCGCCTCAACGAGAGCCACGCCGACCTCGGCTTCACCTGCGGCCACCACGCTGGCTCCCGCGCGCTTGAGCGCCGGAGCGTCACGCAGATGCGTGCACCGCACCAGGACGCGAAGCTCGGGGTTGAGCATTCGGGCCTGACGGATGATCTCGGCAGCTTCCGCGACGTCGGCGGTCAGGATGAGGCTCCCGGCCGTGGCAATGCCCGCCTCCTCGAGCGTCCCCGCCCGCAGCACGTCGCCGTACATCGCTCTCACGCCGTCGGCCTTCAGCGCCCGTACGGTGTCGAGGTTCAGATCGATCACCGTGACCGAAGCGCCGCGGTCGGCGAGCAGGCTGTGGACGATCCTGCCGACGGGTCCGTGTCCGACCAGGATGCACTGGTTGGGATCGACGGCGGGACGCGCGCCCGCCGGGGGCTGTGCCAGTTTCGGCGTCGGTGACGCGAGCCCGCGCGCGAATCGGTAGATCGCAGGGTTCAGCGCGATGGAGATGATCGAGGCTGCGACGAGCGCGTTCCATCCTTCGTCGCTCAGCAGGCCGAGCTGCCGGGCCACCGTGCCCAGGATGAAGCTGAACTCGCCGACCTGGGAAAACGCAGCCCCGACCGGCAGCGCAGTGCTCATGGGGACGCCGAGGAGGCGCACCGTGACGAGAGCTGCCAGCGGCTTCCCGATCACCACGACGGCGAGCACCACGGCGATCAGGTGGGGCACCTGCACGAGGCTGCTGGGATCGAAGAGCATGCCGACCGAGACGAAGAAGAGCACGGCGAAAGCGTCACGCATCGGAACCGCGTCCCCTGCTGCGCGCGCCGCGAACTCGGACCGTCCCACGGCCAGACCGGCGAGGAAGGCCCCGAGGGCCATGGAGACGCCGAACACCAGGGCAGAGCCGACCGCGATGCCGACCGCGAGCACGAGCACGGCCAACGTGAACAGCTCGCGCTGGCGAGTCTTCTCGATGCGCTCGAGAGACCAGGGAATGGCCCACTTTCCGAGGACGACGACGACGGCGACCAGGCCGACGACCTTGAGACCGGCGATGCCGAGGGCCGCGGCGGCGCTCTGCTCTCCACCGCCCTGTCCGAAGAAGATCGGCAGCAGCAGGAGCATGGCTACGGTGAGCAGGTCCTCGACGACGGTCCAGCCGATCGCGATGTGGCCGATGGTGGCGTGAAGATCGTGACGTTCGCCGAGCACCAGGGCCATGACGACGGTGCTGGCGACGGAGATGGCCATGCCGAGGATGATCCCGGAGATCCAGCTCCAGTCGAACAGGCGCAGCAGCGCCGCGAGCACGAAGGTGGACATGGCGCTCTGCACGAGGGCGCCCGGGATGGCCAGTCGCCAGACGGCGAGCAGCTCGCGCAGGTGGAAGCGCAGGCCGATGCCGAACAGCAGGAGGATGACGCCGATTTCTGCGAACTGCTCGGCGACGGCGCGGTTCGCAACGTAGCCGGGGGTGAAGGGACCGACGATCACGCCGGCGAGCAGGTAGCCGACGATCGGGGACACCTTGATGCGGTGGGCGAGGAAGCCGAGGACCAGCGCCGCGGTCAGGCCGCCCGAGAAGGTCAGCAGGATGCCAAGGTCATGCATCGAGCCACTCCGAGCCTTCCCTGCCCGACAAGGGGCGATCGCCAACAGCCTCCACGATCCATCGTCCGATCGATGGCGGAGACGGCTCGGCTTGCTGTGTCCGTTTCGCCTTCACCATCGTCACGTACCAAGAGCCGGGGCCGTCCGCAAACGAAGATCGATCCCACAACAAGACTGGCGCCTGTCGGATCGAGCTTCCGCAGTCCGCATCGAATGACGGATGCACTCCTGCGTGCTTCGGTGGATGCATCGCCCCGCGCGCCTCGCGAGGTGGTCTTGAAAGCCTCCTTCTCCGCCCCACTCGAGCGAGTCGTTTCGCGCCGGTCTTCGTATCGGTGTCCCCGGTGTTTCTGGCATCATGCTCCGGCGATGCCCGATCCCGGATCCTCCCGCCCCACCCATCCCGGCCTTCCCCCGGAAGCCTCTGCGCGAGCCACGCGCGCGGTGCGCACGATCGTCCGCCCCATCGAACGCTTCCTGCGCGTGCAGGCAGCCAGCGGGATCGTGCTGCTCGTCATGACCACGATCGCGCTCGCGTGGGCGAACTCCCCGTGGAAGGAGAGCTACAAGGCCCTGTGGCACACCCCGTTGTCTTTCGGGCTGGGCCCGTGGGTGTTCTCGCGCGACCTGCACTTCTGGATCAACGACGGCCTCATGGTCGTGTTCTTCTTCGTGGTGGGGCTCGAGATCCGGCGGGAGATGCACGGAGGCGAGCTGAGCGATCTGCGCCGGGCCGCGCTGCCCGTGATCGCCGCGCTCGGCGGCATGGTCGCCCCCGCCCTCGTCTACCTCGCGCTCAACTACACCCCCGAGAACCGCTCCGGCTGGGGCGTGCCGATGGCCACCGACATCGCCTTCGCCGTCGGCGTGCTCGCACTGCTCGGCAAACGCGTCGCGCCGTCGTTGCGCGTGCTGCTCCTGGCTCTCGCGGTCATCGACGACATCGGCGCGATCCTGGTGATTGCGCTGTTCTACTCCAGTGGAGTGCAAGGGAGCGGACTGGCCATCGCCCTCGCCGGAGTGGCCCTCGTGCTGCTGCTGCAGCGCATCGGCGTGCGGCGGCCGCTGGCGTATCTGGCGCCCGGTCTCGTCGTCTGGGCCGGATTCCTCATCTCCGGTGTTCACCCCACCATCGCCGGCGTCGTGCTCGGCCTGCTCACTCCGGCGCGCTCGTGGTTCTCCGAAGAGGTCTTCGAGGGCGCCGCAACCGAGGCAATCGAACGTTTCCGAAGAGCCACCGCCGAACACCCGCACGGCCACGGTCACGAGATCCTCCAGCCCCTCTCCCAGCTCAACCTCGCACGGCGTGAGGCCGTGCCGCCCGTGGTGCGCCTCGAGGCTGCCCTCAACCCCTGGGTCGCCTATGGCATCATGCCTCTGTTCGCTCTCGCGAACGCCGGAGTCACCGTCGGTGCGGTCCGCCTCGACGGCCCCTCGATCCCCCTGGCCGCAGGTATCGCGCTCGGCCTGCTGCTCGGCAAGCCCGTCGGTATCGTCGCCGCAAGCCTCCTCGCCGTACGCTTGCGGGTGTGTGTCCTGCCTGCCGGCTTGAACGTCCGCGGCCTGCTAGTCGTCGGCATCGTGGCCGGCATCGGCTTCACCATGGCGCTGTTCATCGCGCAGCTCGCCTTCACCGATCCGGTGCGCCTCGACGTCGCCAAGCTCGCCGTGCTCGTGGGCTCCGGCGCAGCCGGGCTGGTCACCCTCGCTGCGGGGTCCCTGCTGCTGCGTACCGGTCCGGCGAGCGACGAGCCGACGGCGTCGCAGTAGAAGACCCCGACGCACGGCGATCATCCGTTCGCGGGTGAGGCGACGTGTCGGCGTCCGCGAAGGTGGTCGGTGCATCGTTGCCCTCAGGGACCCGCCGTGATTCCATCGACGCGGAGGTCTTCGTTCATGCGCCCTCTGCTCCCAATCCTCGTGGCCCTCCCCCTCGTCCTCCTCTCCGCATGCAGCAAGAAGAACACGATCGACATGAGCTCCGACATCGTGGTCGGGCCGGAGTGCGCAGCGCCCGGAGACGCGGCGTGCGGCAAGGACGGCGCGTGCGTGCTGGGCTACTGTAGGGTTCCCTGCGATGGTGACGACGACTGCCCCAAGGGGGCGTTGTGCATCGGGACGACCGAGAATCTCGGCTGTCAGTTGACATGGGATGCGTTCTGCAACGCCTCGCAACCGTGCAAGCCCGGGCTTGCCTGTGGCAAGGACCACACGTGCCGCATGCCCTGCACGACGAGCCCGGATTGTCCGCGCGGCGATCAGGAGTGCATCGACGAGGTGTGCGTGGGGAAGCTCGAGCCGGGGGCGACGGACGCGGGGGCAGACTGAGCGGGGGAGATCCGCCAACGCCCGGATCGTCGCCGCATCGCAACCAACCCGATCAGCGCAACCGCGATCCACCCCGACCACGATCGCCGACCCGGTACGGCGCACCCACAGCCTCCCTCGTCTTCATTCGCCGCCTGCGATGCGGCGGAGTCCGATGCAAGCGATGCATCCTCGCTCGCGTCCGGCCCCGGAACCGTAGCGTCGGTGCCCGTGGAACCATCCTGCCCCGCCGCGTCGGATCCCCCTTCCAATTCCACGTCGGCAACCGATGCATCCGCGACCCCCGCATCCGCCGGATCGGCGCAGGCCGGATCCGGCCCGAGCTGCGTCCCCTCGACCTCCAGCCCCTGGACCTTCAGCGTGCCGGTGCCCGAGGCGTTCCAGGCAGTCATCTGCCCGATGAGCGTCTCCTTGCGACGAAATGCGTATCCCTTGGCGAGGACCTTTCCGTCGATCGTGACGTCGTAGGTCTGCGCGGCTACGTCGAAGGACACCTCGACCGCATGGGCCTTTCCGGCCTGATAGGCAATCTGGGAGACTGCCTCGTAGGCGTCGCCATTGCGCGCGTCGAAGCGTCCCTGGTTGTTGGCCCGCACCTGTATCGCGTGATCGTCGTGCGCCCCTGCGGAATGCCTCCCGGTGAACCCCACGTAGGCGTCGATCGCGGCCGCTGACGGCGTGACGTCGAAGCGCAGCTTCCCCTTGCCCGCGAGCGGCGGGAACCAGAGATCCGGCCAGCTCGGGGCGCTGGTGATCGGGCCGGGCGGCAGCACCTCCACCGCCAACGTGTCGACCTCCGTCAGGCCGTCGTCGCGACGCGCCGAGAGCAGCAGCACATGGGAGCCGACGCTGAGCTCCAACACGTCGCGCGCGCACTCGGAGATCGGGGTCGGGCTCGCGTACCATCGCCACGCGGTGATGGAACCCTTCGCGGCCTGGGTGCCCGTGCCGTCGACGTAGGCCTTCGCGGCCACGCCCGCCGCAGGCGCCATCACCCTCATGTCCGGGCCGGCTGCGACGTCGAGATCGGTCACCAGAGGATGGGGATGGGCGTAGGGCGCATAGCCGGCAGGCGCCTTCAGGGTCCAGGAGGGGGCCTGTCCGCAGCAGGAGCCGGAGCCTTCGACGAGTGTTGTCCCGGAGGCGAGCTGGTTGTTCCAGATGTTGACGGGGCCGGTGTGCTCGGGAGTGGTCTTCGTCAGGGAGATCGCCAGGGAGTAGTCGCGGATCGTGTTGTCGTAGACGAGCCCTTTGCCGCCGCGCAGGCGCACGGCAGCCGTGAGATACGACGGCTTCTCGATCAGGTTGTCGTACACCTCGGCCCACTCCGTGCCGGGGTTCTTGGGGTCCGGGTCGTAGCACGGCGAGCAGCTCGGCTTGGGAGAAGGCGGGTATTCTGCACCGTGGGCGTCGACGGCATGGCTCACGACGTTGTTCGTGACGTGATTGTTTCGGAACACGTAACGAGCGCCGCCGTTGGACGCGACGGCGTGGCGGCATCCCGCATGCCAGTCTGCGCCCCGGTGTAGGCGCCGAAGATAGACAGCGCATGCGGCAGACCGCAGCGGTCGGTGGACAGCACTTCCGTGGTCTGGATATCAAGGTTGCTCCGCAGCCCTTCGGCCGCCGCCTTGAA
>JAKLDZ010000470.1 GCA_022703255.1 Myxococcota bacterium
CGTGCCCGCGGCTCCGCTGTCTCCCGATGCGCCACCGGAGCCCCCCAGGCTCGCGTCGCCAGCGTCATTCGAAGAGCCGCCGAACCCACCCGCCCCTGCCTCGGTCGGGGAACCCGCCGCGCCGCCCTTCTCCACGATGGATGCATCCTCGCCAGCGAGCCCATCGGATGATGCATCGTGACCCGAAGTGCCTCCCTGGGCCGTGGCATCGTCCGCCTGCCCGGATTCTTCGAAGGCAGCGTCGAAGTCCAAGGAGCACCCAGCCATCACGCCGAAGAGCAGCGCGACCGAGAGAGCTGCGGGATGCCGACCGGGTGTACGCATGAACGGTCTCCACTTCCCATCGTACACGCATAGGCTTCGGTCCGTCGACCACCGCGCGCGCTCCAGCACCGGACAGTGCCGGCGCTCAGGGCGTGTAGACGACGAAGCTCTCGAACGTCGCGTCATCCGACCAGACCATGACGCCGGCTCGTCCCTGGATCGGGATGCCGAGCTCCGTCTTCGTTGCGGAGACGGTCCAGGATTGCGCTCCGCGGAAGAGGGTGCACTTCAAAGCATTTCCGTCCCACAACGCAACCATCCGCAGATCGACACCCACGAAGCTGTCAGGATTCGCGGAGAGGATCTTGGAGTCAATCGTGTCGCCGTCTCCGGGGGGGGTCATTTCCTCGAACCAGAGCCCGAGATCGACATCGCCTCCTTCGCGGGTCAGCTCGCAAGCGAAGGCCTCCAGGCTCGATGGATCGAGGCCGACCACGATACCGGCAGAGCTGCCGTTGGACGGCGCAAGCCGAAAAACGGATTCGACAGCATGCGGCCCGCTGATGTACTGGTCGCGGAAGGCAAGCCCGTAGCAATCATCGCTCGAGCAGGTCGGGTAGGACAAGGTGAGGTAGTCATCGCCCGGCGTGCACTTGCCGTCGAGAACCCAGCCCGTCGTGTCGGCGCCGTCCCAGGTCGTCAGACCCGCGATCTTCGACAGCATCCCAACCGCGCCATACTCACACTCGTCGCCAATCTGATCGAGATCGGAATTCGATTGAAGCAGATTCGACACCGCCGGGCAGTTGTCGCATGCGTCGTCGATCCCGTCGCCGTCCTCGTCGTGCCCGTTCGAAAGCACACAGCCGCCCGCTCCGCCTTGTCCCGCGGCTCCCCCGTTGCCCGCGTTGCCAGAGCCGCCCGTCCCGCCACTCCCGCCAACGCCTCCCGTTCCCCCAACTCCTCCCGAACCACCCTTGTTGAGCCCACCTCCGGAGCCGGAGCTGCCCGCAACGCCACCGCTGCCTGCAACGCCACCGCTGCCCGCAACGCCACCGCTGCCTGCAACGCCACCGCTGCCTGCAACGCCACCGCCGCCTGCAACGCCACCGCCGCCTGCAACGCCACCGCTGCCCGCAACGCCACCGCTGCCCGCAACGCCACCGCTGCCATCTGCGCTGGCGTCACCTGCCGCCCCGGCGATCCCTCCCGCACCCGCCCCGCCAGAGGCTCCCGCAGCACCCCCCGTCTGCACGATGGATCCGTCGCTGCCGCCCGACCCTCCAAGAGATGCGTCGCTACCCGAAGCACCTCCGGTCGCAGCCGCATCCGTTCGCGACCCCGACTCCTCGAAGGCGGCGTCGAAGTCGAGGCTGCACCCGGCTGCCACGCCGCAAGTGACGGCAACCGCCAGAGCCGTGGAGGCTGAACCGGCCGTTCGCATGAGAACTCTCCTCATGCCATCGTACACGCAGGCCTCGGTTCCGTCGACCGTAGCGCAAACTCTCTCTGCCGCGGTCCTTCGTCTCGGCGAGTCTCAACGGCGCCTTCGCGCCAGCACGAGACCCGCCCCAATCAGCCACGCGAGACCGCCGGCCTCTGGTGTGCCCCGCCCCATTCGACAGGAACACCCACCGTCGTCCTCGCCCGTCGAACCCCACTCGCGAGCTCCCCCCTCCGCAGGTGTTGCGTCGGCAGGCCCGATCGGCGCATCGCTCGAATCGACCGTGGCAGAGTCGGTCTCCGGGGTAGACACCTCCGCCGACGCGTCGTCCGCGCCAGCTTCGGGCTGAGGTTCTGGCGCTGGCTCGGGCCCCGGCTCGGGTTTGGGCTCGGGCCCGGGCTCCGGGCCCGATGGAGGGACGATGATGCTGTCCGCGATGAACGCCTTGAGCGACGCGAGATCCCCGTTGTATCGGTCGAGGTCCACGGCCCCCGAGATCCCGGACACCGTTCCCTCGTCGCTGTGCTGCCAGAAGGTCCAGTCGTTCCATGCGCTGGAGATGAGGTGGCAGTCCGCCGTCGTGTAGTGCGGCCCCCACAAGGGATACGAGGAGAAGTCCGTGCCGAGGGAGTGATCGTCCCAGAAGTAGGACCCCGCGTAGATGATCGGCCTGCGGTTCGTCTTCTCTTCGACGTAGTCGATCCAGGTGTGGACCATCGTCCGGAGCTGGGCCGCGCTCGCGGTCCCCATCTTCTCGACGTCGATGACGCCCGGCAGATCGCCTTCTTCGAACCCGCCGGCAGCGTTGATCTTGTCCACGAACAGCTTGGCCTGCTCCAACGCGTCGTCGGCCGGCTCGAAGTACTGATACGCACCGCGGATGATCCCGGCGGCCTTCATCGCAGGCCAGTTCTTCGCGAACTGGTTGTCGATGGTCCCGGTCCCGTGCGTCACGCGCGCAAAGGCGAAGGTCTTGCCCGCTGCCTTCACCTTCGCCCAATCCACTGTGCCCTGATACGTCGAGACGTCGATGCCCACGACGCTCCCCTTGCCGCAAACCGTGTGGACTGGCCAAGCCTGATCGTCGATCGGCTCCGGGTCGGCTTGCCACTCCACGGTGCACGCCGCGAGGGCGAGGGGGAAGAGAGCGGCTGCGGCGAGGAAGACGAAACACCGGCGGGATCGAAGTCGGGGCAAGGCGCGCCTCCAGGTGCGAGGGGATCTCCAGGCTAGCGCCAAAGGGGTGCCGATTGAAGATGTCGCCTGCGGGAAGACACCCCGAGCGCGACGTGTCCGGCCGGAGGGAAACGCGTCGCTGGCTCAGGCGGCTTCTGGTTGACGAATGTGGCCGAGATCGACCAGCGCGCGAACCAGGGCTCCACCGATTTCGTCACAGTAGCCAAGACTCGTCACGTGAAGCAGGTGGTTCAGCACCGCAGCCTCCGAGGGGGCTTCCAGGTCGAGACGGCAGCTCACCTTGCCCCCGACAACTAGCACGAGCTGCTGGGATTCCGGACGGTGATACCAGTGAAAGGTGGACGTCCCCCAGGGACCGTTGGAGCAGAGAGGGCAGGGAATGCTGTGCATGGCGGGATTCTCCTGGAAAGGCGCAGTCGATCGGCGCTCCGTCGCGAATTCTCCCCTAGCACCACGCAGTAACTCAGGCAAGAGTTACTTCCTGTCCCCCGTGTGCTATGCCTCCGCTACGGCCATCTCGCCGCTTGCTCGGAGGTCTCGATGTCTCCCGCCGCCAACCCCATCCGCAAGACCAGGATCGTCTGCACCATCGGCCCCGCTACCTCCTCCCCGGACCTGATCCGCGAGCTGCTCGTCAGCGGCATGGACGTCGCCCGCATCAACTTCTCCCACGGTACCCAGGAGGAGCACGCCCGTGTCATCGCGGCGCTGCGCGACGAAGCGCGCAGGCTGGGGCGCGAGCTGGCCATCCTGGGCGATCTGCAGGGACCGAAGATCAGGACCAACGACGTGCGTGGGGGGAAGCTCAATCTGGAGACGGGCGCGGAGCTGCGCTTCATTCATTCCGACTCCGAGTGTCGGGAGGGGCTGTTGACGACGAAGTTCGCGCCGTTGGTGCGCGACAGCGTCGTGGGCGACCGGATCCTGCTCAACGACGGGCTGCTCGAGCTCGAGGTGGTGGGCAAGGATCCCGCCGGGCTCACCTGTCGCGCGGTCCGCGGAGGGCCCCTGGCGAGCCGTCGCGGCATCAACCTCCCCAAGGTGCGCCTCGACGTGCCTGCGCTGACGGACAAGGACCGAGACGACGTGCGATTCGCGCTGGAGCACGACATCGACTTTCTCGCGTTGTCGTTCGTGCGCTGTGCGGAGGACATCCTGCTGTTGCGCAAGCTGATCGACGATGCCGGCAAGGGGAGGAGCGTGCAGGTGGTGGCGAAGATCGAGAAGCCCGAGGCCCTGGAGAACCTCGAGAGCATCTTGAAGAGCGCGCACGCAGTGATGGTCGCGCGGGGCGACCTCGGCGTGGAGCTGGGCCTCGAGAAGGTCCCGGCTGCGCAGAAGCACATCATCCGACAGGCCATTCACCACGGCATCCCGGTCATCACGGCCACCCAGATGCTGGAGTCGATGATTGCCAATCCGTGGCCCACGCGCGCAGAGGTCTCCGACGTCGCAAACGCGGTCTTCGACGGCACCGACGCGATCATGCTCTCGGGCGAGACGGCCGCCGGGGCCTTCCCCATCGACACCGTCAGGATGGTGCGCAGCATCGTCGCCGAGGCCGAGCACGAGGCGGCCGAGATGGTCACCCGGGCACAGCAC
>JAKLDZ010000471.1 GCA_022703255.1 Myxococcota bacterium
GTCGATCGAGCGAGGCATCGACGACCTGCTCGGGAGCGAGGTAGCTGGTCTTGCCGCGGACGAAGCCGTCGGCGGTTTCCTCGGCGAGACGCCCCTTCATCTTCGCGACACCGAAGTCGACGAGCTTCACGTGCCCCTGCACGGAGAGCATGATGTTCTGGGGGGAGACGTCGCGATGGACGAGGTCGAGGGGGCGGCCGTCCTGCTTGAGCTCGTGGGCGGCGTGCAGGCCGGCGCAGACATCCATGACGATCTTGACGCCGAGGTGCACGGGCATCGCGGGACGCTTGTGGAGCGCGTCGATGACGAACTGGAGCTGCTCGCCTTCGACGTACTCCATGACGAGGTAGAGCAGGGCGCCCTCTTCGCCGAGGTCGAGGATTTCGACGACGTTCGGGTGGGAGATGCGGGAGGCGACGCGAGCCTCGTCGAGGAACATCCGCTCGAAGTTGGAGTTCTTCGAGAGGGAGGGGAGCATGGTCTTGATGGCGACGGTCTTCTCGAACCCGCGGGCGCCGGAGATGCGGGCCGCCCAAACGGAAGCCTGTCCGCCGCGGGCAATCGGCAGCAGGCATTCGTAGCGTCCTCCGAGCACGAGCCCAGGGGTGATCTCGTCGAGCGACCTCACCGTGCCGCAAGGGTGGCAGAAGCAGCACCGCAGCACAACCATCGCCGCTACCGGTGAAGGGGTGGTTGCTGACATCGAGCGAGCGGTCGGGTACAACGGCGTTCTCTCGCCCGAACAGCAGGGGGTCCATCTTGCGCACCTCGAACCGTCCCACCCAAGAGCCCAGGCCCGTCATGGTGATCGAGTCGATTCCGGTCGGCGGAGAGCACGAGCCGACCGCCGAGGAGATCGCCGAGGAGATGATCCCTTGTCCTGCGCACCTGCGGGTGTTCCGCGAGCTGGGGCACGGCGGGATGGGGCACGTGCATCCGGCGACGGATCGGAATCTGTTGCGGCACGTGGCGCTCAAGCGGCTGGACAAGTCGCTTGCGACCGACGGGTTCTACCGGGAGGGGTTCATTGCGGAGGCGCAGATCACGGGGCAGTTGGAGCACCCGAACATCGTGCCGGTGCACGAGCTGGCGATCGACGGCAACGGGATCCCGTACTTCACGATGAAGCTGGTGCAGGGGGTCGGGCTGGACCGCTGGCTGGCGAGGAACCCGGTGGGGAGCAAGGAGCGTCTGGAGGAGGGACTGGAGATCCTGCTGAAGGTGTGCGACGCGGTGGCGTACGCGCATCATCGCGGCGTGGTGCACCGCGATCTGAAGCCCGCGAACATCATGGTCGGGGAGTTCGGCCAGGTGTACCTGATGGATTGGGGCCTGGCCCGTCTCACACGAACGCGTCCCGCATCCGGAGGGGAATCGCAGATGGAGGCGCCGGGACCGGTGGGCACGCCGGACTACATGGCGCCCGAGCAGGCGCGGGGCATCCCCGCGGAGATGGACGAGCGGTCGGACGTGTTCGGCCTGGGAGCGTTGCTCTACGAGCTGATCACGGGGAAGCGCCCGTACGGCTACGACCCCGACGTCGACGAGATGCTGGCGCGCGCACGCGAGGGGAAGGTGATCCCGATCGACGACGCGTGCCGTGGGGTTGGGGTTTCGAAGCGGATCCGGACGATCGCGGCGAAGGCGACGTCGCCGAATCCCGCGGATCGCTACCAGAGCGTGGCGGAGCTGCAGCGGGAGGTGCGCGACTTCCTGCTGGGCGGGCTGCACCTTCCTCGCAAGGCGTTCCGGGCGGGCGCGCTGATCATGCAGGAGGGCGAGGCGGGAGACGCGGCCTACATGATCGTGAACGGACGCTGCCGGGCATTTCGAACCGTGGACGGGCAGCAGGAGACGCTGGCGATCATGGAGCCCGGGGATGTGTTCGGGGAGATGGCGTTGCTGCTCGACGAGCCGCGAGCGGCGAGTGTGGAGGCGGTCGACACGGTCACGGTGCTGGTGCTCGACGCGGCGACGATGAACGAGGGGTTGGGGTTGGAGGGGTGGACGGGGGCCTTGGTGAAGGCGCTGGCCCACCGGTTCCGCAATCTGGAGCAGCGCGTTCGCGATTCGGGACTGCGCCGCTGACAGTGGGCCTCGGAGGACGGACGCAGCGCGTCCCGGGGTTGTGCTAGGATCCGCGCCCCACACAACCTGGCGGCTCGATGAAGTTCCCCGGCCAACGCAAGACCAAGCACTACTTCCCGGTCGACGAGCGAGATCCGTTGCTGACGCGCGCTGGGATCGAGACGGCGCCGCACACCACGCAGGTGGTGGGCATCGATCAGATCCTGGTGGACATCGAAGCGCGGGTGACCGACGAGTTCCTCGAGCGATACGGGCTGTGCAAGGGGCAGTCGGTGGTGGTGGAGGGGGACAAGGCGGAGCGGCTGTACCACGAGATCAAGTCCGCCGGGCTCGTGTCGCACGAGTTCGCCGGAGGGACGATCGGCAACACGCTGCACAACTACTCGGTGCTCGCCGACGACATCTCGATCCTGCTGGGCGTGATGAGCGCGGACATCCGGATCGGCAGCTACGCCTACCGGTACCTGTGCAACTCGTCGAGCCGCGTGAGCCTCGAGCACCTGCAGCCGGTCGATGGCCCGATCGGTCGCTGCTTCGCGTTGATCACGCCCGACGGCGAGAGGACGTTTGCGGTGAGCGCGGGGAAGATGAACCAGCTTCGCCCGCAGAGCGTGCCGCACCACATCTTCCAGAGCGCCTCGACCCTGGTGCTCACTGCGTATCTGATGCGGTGCCGCGAAGGCGAGCCGATGCCCGAGGCGACCATGACGGCGATCCGTCTCGCCCAGGAGGCGGGGGTCCCCGTGGTGCTGACCCTCGGCACGCGCCACATCGTCGAGGACCGCGTGGGGTTCTGGCGCAGCTTCATCTCGTCGCACGTGGACGTGCTCGCGATGAACGAGGAGGAGGCCGCGGCCCTGACCGGGCAGGCCGATCCGCTGCGCGCCATCGACCAGGCGCTCGACTATGCGGATCTGGTGCTGTGCACCTCGGGGCCCATCGGCCTGTACATGGCGGGCTACACCGACGACGCCGTCAAACGTGCGACGAAGCGTCCGCTGCTTCCGGGCAGCATCCCCGAGTTCAACCGCTGGGAGTTCTCCCGCCCGATGCTGCGCCGCGATTGCGTCAAGCCCGTGCGGATCTACTCGCACATCTCGCCGTACATGGGCGGACCGGCGCGCATCAACAACACCAACGGCGCGGGCGACGGTGCCCTGGCGGCGGTGCTGCACGACATGGCAGCGAACAGCTACCACCGCGCCAACGTCCCGGGATCGGTCAAGCACGTACGCAACTTCCTGACCTACTCGTCGCTCTCGCAGGTCTGCAAGTACGCCAACCGCGTGAGCTACGAGGTGCTCGTGCACGCCTCCCCGCGACTGCACCGCGGGCTGCCGGAACGGGAAGACTCCCTCGAGGAAGTGTACTGGGCGCGCTGAGCGCGCGGCGCTTCAGCCGCGCTCGCACGCGTGGGCGAGCAGGACGTCGATCGGGTTGGGCTTGAGCGCGCGCGGATTCGAATCCTGCCACGAGCGGGGCGAGAGCACGTAGCTGATGTGGCCCGCGTGCAGGTGCACGACGTGCTTGTAGCGATCCCCGAGCAGGAGCTGCAGGCAGTGGGCCGTGCGATCCGGAACCATCGCGTCGCGGGCGCCGTAGAAGCCGAACACCCGCAGCGTGGACCGATCGCGCAGATCCCGGAACGACAGCGGCGTGCCCTTGTACGCGTAGGGTATCGACCCATCCGCCCCCACCCCCTTGGTGAACAGCGCGTTGGCGTACGAAACCAGATCCGCCGCCACCGGGTAGCGCGCCGAGTTCTCGTGCGTGATCCACCACGCCCCCGCAATGTCCCGCTTCTGCGAGGCCGTCAGCGCGTCGGCCGTCGCCACATCGGCAAGCTCCGGCTTGTCGAACCCCGCGCTGAAGTGCCCCATCGGCGTCTTGTAGAACAACGTGTTCAGCGGCATGTCGATGCCGAAGGCCATGCTGTCACCCGGCACGAACCCGCCCAGCGCCTTGAAGATCGCCATCTCCGCCGCGACCAACGACCGCGGCGTGAGCTGCACCATCTCCGCCAGCTCCGTGCACTGCGTCCCGTCCACCGGCGCCACGAACAACGCGATCGCCTGGAACTTCGACTCCGCGTCCTCCGGCATCGCGCACGCGTACGCCAGCGCCTGCATGCCGTGCCCGCAGTAGCCCTCCAGGATCATCTTGCGCCTGCGGTTGTGCTCGAACGCCACGCTCGACATGTGCTTGATCGTGTCGATCAGCCGATCGAGCGTGAAGGCGCGGTAGTTCACCGCCCCGCGCTCGCCCCGCAGCTCCATGGCGTAGACCCCGATGCCGCGCTCGAGGAACCGCCCGTAGAAGTTCGCCTCGGGCAGCATGCGGAAGAGCCGATCGCTGTAGGGGAGCCCTCCCCCCGCGTGGAACAGCGCCACCCCCTGATCCGGCCCCGTCGGCG
>JAKLDZ010000472.1 GCA_022703255.1 Myxococcota bacterium
CGCGGGGCTAGTGGATGCCGCCGATGAGCCAGGCCTGTCCGGGGACGAGGACCTGTTCCGGGGAGGCCCCTCCCTGGCGCGCCGGCCCCGTGCCGGTCTCGCCGACGGGGAGCTCGAAGCCGTGGTCACCGAAGAGGAACAGGAGCGTGCGGGGTTGCAGCCCGTGGGCGAACCGGACGATGGGAGGGACGACGTCCTGGGCCATCGCCTCGAGGCGCTCCGGCTCGCGCGGACCGCTCTCCCCGAGCGTGGACTGGATCACGTCGAGCTTGTGGATCTCTCTGCCCCCTGCGCGCAGGCGACGAACCGTCGAGGCGGCCTTGCCGCGAGGCACCATCATGTCGTGCTCGGCGTTGTGCTCGAGCGGTTCGACGAGCCCCTGCGCGCCGCGCGCGATGAGATCGAGCTGCACGGAGGTCACCGTGGGCAGCGCGGACCACAGCAGCACCTGCTCGGTGCAGACCGCGTCGGGAGACAGCTCGCTCTGGAGCAGCTCCTGGACCCGCAGTCCCACGTCGAAGCGCATGCCGTCCACGAGCAGCAGCACCACGTTGCGGGCGCCGTGGAGCCTTGCGACGCGCGAGGCGATGGCCGGTGCGTCCAGGACCATCGGAGGCCGCCGTCGCGTGACTTTCGAGGCAGCGAAGGCCTCGCGATAGCTCTTCTCGAAGCTCTTGGCGAAGCGCTGCAGGCTCATGCGCGCGCGCGCCTCGGCGTCGCCGGCCACCACGGCCCGCGACAGCGGAACATATCGTTCCACGAACAACCGCTCGACCGCGGCAAGAGGCTTCGGCCCTTGCGCGTCGTCGAGCTCCCGCATGAACACCCGCCACGGGACCGACGGGCGTTCGGGCTCGGGGGCGGGATCCGACGGACGCTCCTCTTCGGGATCGCGCTCGTCTTTTCGAACGGGCTCGACGCAACGCGGAGCGCGTTCCGCAAGCAGCAGATCGCTGAGACGCACCGGCGGGCCGTAGCCCATGAGCTGATCGTCGGAGTCGGCGAGCCACAGCGCGAAGGGTTTGTCCCGGCACGCCCCTGCAAGGCTGCGCAGGGTCACGCTGTCTTCGGGGTCCAGCGCGCCCGAGGGCCCGACCAGGGCGCCCAGGGGTCCGAGCGCCAGGGCGATGCCGCGCGCGCCTGCGGCTCTTGCCCGCATGAGCTGGTCGTCGAGCAGCGCATCGAAGGAGCTGTTCCCGCCGATTCCCGACGCCGGGGCGCCGCGGCGCATGAGCGCCTGCTCGATCTCCTCTTCCACGATCTTGTCGAGGAGTCCTCCGGCGCCTGGGCCCGGAGGGTCGGTGTGGACGAGCAGCCACCCCGCGGCTTCGACGGCGCCGCGAAGGCGCACGCGCCCGTCGGCAGCGAGGAACCTGACCTCGCCACGGGGCTCGTGGGGGACTGCTTCCGGACCTTCTGCGACCGTCATGATGGCCGAAGCTCTCACGCCCTCCCCCCCCGGCCCAAGTTTTCGGCACTTCGCCCCCGTCGCTCACCAGCGCTAGGAGTTTCCCTCCGGTGGAGGTAGCTTCGGCACATGCGACACGGTCGCTTGCTCATCGCCTCCGCCTCGCTCCTGTCCATCGCCACGGTCCTCGCCGCGTGCGAGGAGCCCGTCGGCATCCGGCCCACCCCCAAGCCCACCGACGCGGCCCCCGCGCCCGGTCCCCTCGGGACTGCCATGGCCGTCGACGACAGCCGCATGATCCCCGGCCTTTCCCGGCCGGTGGACGTCGTGCGGGACCGCTACGGCATCGTCCATATCTACGCCTTCGACGCAGCCGACGCGTTCCGGGCCCAGGGGTTCATGGCGGCGAGCGATCGCGGGCTGCAGCTCGAGCTGCTCCGACGCATCGCCGAGGGGCGCATGGCGGAGATCCTCGGCCAGCGGGACCCGTCGTGGATCGACTCCGACGTGCTGATGCGGTCGGTGGGGCTGCACCGCGGTGCAAGAGCCGCGCACGAAGCGATGCCTGCCGCGGGCGAGGCGCGCCGGTGGCTCGAGGCCTACTCTGCCGGTGTCGATGCGGCCTTCGCGCGGCTCCGCAACGGCACGGATCCCCTTCCCGAGGGGGGAGCCGGCGCGTCGCGCGATTGGTTCTCCGAGTGGACGCCGGTGGACTCGCTGGCGGTCCTGCAGCTCCGGGCGTTCGCCGACTCGGTGCGCCTCGACGAGGAGCGGGATCTGACGGCGGCGCTCGACGGTGCGCTCGAGGTGTTCCGCCCGGATGCTTCGGAACCCGAACTGAAACGACGGGCGGGCGCGGTGCAGGATCTGCTGCGGTTCGCGCCGGCGACCAGCGCCTCGCTGATCCCTTCGCTCTCCCCTGGCACATCCCCGCAGGAGCCGGGGATCGCCTTCGCGCGGCACGCGTCTGCCGACCTGCTCTCCGCCTACGACGTCACCTTCGCCACGCTTCGAACGCTGCGTGCGAGGTTCGCGGAACGTGGATCGAGCGCGTGGGCGATCGGCCCGGCACGCACCCTGTCGGGCAACGCGATCCTCGCTGCTTCCCCCCAGATGCCGCTGTCGTCCGACGCGGCCTTCTGGTTCGTGCACCTCGAAGTGCGGCCCGAAACAGGATCCTCGGAGCCCCGCCTCGCGGTGTCGGGAGCGTCGCTTCCCGGAGTGCCCGGCGTGTGGATCGGCAACAACGCGACGGTCGCATGGGCGCCAGGGGCATCGGGATTCGACGAGGCCGATCTCTACGCGGAGGCGCTATCCGCAGGGGGCGGGGCCGTGTCGTTCCTCGGAGCCGACGTCGCCCTCCAGAAGCTCACCGAGACCATCCCGGTAGAGGGTGCTTCGCCGATCGAACACGAGGTTCTGATCGTGCCCCACCATGGTCCGATCCTGCCTCGACTGAAGGACCACGCGGTGGTCGCTCCCGACGCCGCCGTCGGAGCGCTGTCGTTCCGCTGGCCCGGCCTCGCCTCCGCGCGCGCATTCGAAGGCATGGCTGCCCTGCTCCGCGCCCGCACCACTGCGGACGCTCGCGCAGCGGTCGCTTCCTGGAACGTCGGCGCGAACTCGTTCACGTTCGCCGACAGCGAAGGCTCGATCGAGGTCGACGTGCAGCCGGTGCTGCCTGCGCGCGAGCGCGGAGCGTTCCAATGGGATGCGGCGCAGCAACGAGGGAGGCTGCCCTGCCTCATCCAGCCGGGCGAAGGAGGCGCCGAATGGAGCGGGTCGATGCCGTCTGCCCACGTGCCGTCGGTGCGCAACCCGTCGCGCGCATGGGTCGTGGCCGCTGGCGCCGACCTCGCAGGGACCACGCTCGACAACGATCCCTCCAATGACGTTCAGGCCGACGGCGCCCCGGCGTACCTCGCATGCCTGTTCGACCTCGGGTTCCGGCACGAGCGTGCCGCCGCGATGGTGGATGCGCCGGGTACGCACGTCCTCGAAGGGGTCGGCGCACTGCAGAGCGATGTTCGCTCGCCGCTCGGAGCACGCCTCGCGCCGCGTCTCGTGGACGTGCTGACGCGCGCTCTGGAAGAGCACGACAAGCCGGGGACGTGGCCGACGTTGAGCGCAGCGGTCGAGAGCGATCGCTTCGACCCGGTGGCTGCCCAGAGCACCATCGACAGCATGCAGCGCTGGAGCGAGCTGGGGCTCGCCGCGCGCGCGGGCGTGCGGCTGACCGATGGATCCCCTTCGATGCAGGGTGCCGATGCGGAAGCTTCGAAGGCCGCGTTGCTCTTCAACGTGTGGCTGGTGCGCGTGCTGCAGCTCACGCTGCAGGACGAGCTTGCGCGCGTGGGTGTGCAGGGGAGCCTGCCGGGAGACCTGGGGTTGCGCACGCTGCTGCATCTGGTGGAGACCGAGCCGACGATGCTCGCGAGCTACGATCCGGAGCTACGAGACAGCATCCTTTGGGACGACGCGGACACGCCGGAGTTCGAGACGCGCGATGGCCGGATGGTGGTGGCGCTGCTCGACGCGTTCGACTGGCTCGACGGGCTGTTGGGGGAGGAGCGCGAGGATTGGCGGTGGGGGCTGTTGCACACGGCCCGGCTCGGCGGGCTGGTGGGAGGCGTCGGCGTGGGGGCCATACCTCGGCAAGATGATGCGCTTTTCCCCCGAGGATTCCCTCGGCATGGAGATCTGCACGCGATCGACGAGACCCGCTTCGACCTGGCGGCGTCGGGGCTGCCGTCGCAGTCGTTCACCGGCACCCGGGGAGCGGCCATCCGTTATGTGGTGGAGTTGGGGCCCTCGGGACCTCGGGTCCGCATCGCGATGGCGGGGCACCCGGCGCCCGGGGTCACGGCTGCAGAGGACGAGGTCGAGTACTGGCGGAACAACCAGCAGCACGATGTCCCGTGGGAGCAGGATGAGGTGCTGGGGGCAGCGACGCGGCGGACGGTGATCGGTCCTGCCCAGTAGTCCATTCTTCGCAAAGATCGGAGGACGGGGAGGGGCGAGGTGTCCCCTGGCCGAGGGTGGGGTGGGATGCTAGGTTCCCCAGGCCTCTTCTGC
>JAKLDZ010000473.1 GCA_022703255.1 Myxococcota bacterium
GCATCGCCGACGTGCCGGTGGGCGAAGCGCTCGTGGGGCGCGTGGTCAACGCGCTCGGGCAGCCCGTCGACGGCAAGGGGCCGATCGATACGCCGCACCGCCGCCGCATCGAGATCAAGGCCCCGGGCATCATCGCACGCCAGGGCGTCAAGGAGCCGCTCCAGACCGGCCTCAAGGCGATCGACTCCATGATCCCGGTCGGACGCGGGCAGCGCGAGCTGATCATCGGCGATCGGCAGACGGGGAAGACGGCGATCGCGGTGGACACGATCCTGAACCAGAAGGGGCAGGACGTGTACTGCTTCTACGTGGCGACGGGGCAGAAGCAATCCACGGTAGCGCAGGTGGTGGACAAGCTGACGCATCACGGCGCGATGGAGTACACGACGGTGGTCGTGGCGGGCGCCAGCGAGCTGGCACCGCTGCAGTTCATCTCGCCCTACACCGGCTGCACGATGGGCGAGTACTTCCGCGACACGGGGCGTCACGCCCTGTGCATCTACGACGACCTCTCGAAGCAGGCCGTGGCGTACCGGCAGCTCTCTCTGCTGCTGCGACGTCCGCCCGGCCGCGAAGCCTACCCCGGCGACGTGTTCTACCTTCACTCCCGCCTGCTCGAGCGCGCGGCCAAGATCAGCGAGCGCTGGTTCGTAGTCAAGAAGGGCACCGAGCTCAAGCCCGGCGACCTGGAGCAGCGCGGCCTCGACGGCGCGATGCACGTGGGACCCGACGCGCGCAACGAGGCGGTGCACAACGCGTTCAAGCTCGTCGACGAGGAGCTCACCAGGAAGTGGGAGAGTGCCAAGGGCGACGACAAGAAGGATCTGCGCAAGAAGCTCGACGAGAAGCTGGGAGCGAGCGAGTACAAGGTGGAGCGCGACGCGTGGTCCGGCGGCTCCTTGACGGCGCTGCCGGTGATCGAGACGCAGGCAGGCGACGTGTCGGCGTACATCCCCACGAACGTGATCTCGATCACGGACGGCCAGATGTTCCTCGAGTCGGACCTGTTCTACTCGGGCCAGCGGCCCGCGTTGAACGTCGGCATCTCCGTCAGCCGCGTTGGTGGCAACGCCCAGATCAAGGCCATGAAGCAGGTCGCCGGCTCGTTGCGCCTCGACCTCGCGCAGTACCGCGAGATCGCCGCCTTCGCGCAGTTCGCCAGCGACCTCGACGCCGCCACGCGCAAGCAGCTCGAGCGCGGCGCCCGCCTCACCGAGATCCTCAAGCAGGGCCAGTACGTGCCGCTGCCGGTCGAGAAGCAGATCGCCATCATCTTCGCCGGCACCCAGGGCTTCCTCGACGCCTTCCCCGTCTCGTCGCTGCAGCGCTACGAGCTGGAGATGTACGACTTCATCGACGCCCACGACGCGAAGCTCTGGGAGGACATCCGCACGAAGAAGGAGCTCGACGAGGGGCTCAAGAGCCGCATGAAGAAGCTCCTCACCGACTTCGGCAAGAAGTTCGTCCCCGAGACCAAGGGTTGACCGCTCCGCCTCGCGATCGAAGGTGACCCATGCCGTCGTTGAAGGCCATCCGCAAGCGAATCGTCAGCGTCAAGTCGATGGAGAAAATCACGCGCGCCATGAAGATGGTCGCCGGCGCGCGTCTCAACAGGGCCCAGCAGCGCATCCTCGCCATGCGGGCCTACGCCGTGAAGACCCACGAGGTCCTCGAGCGTTGCACCGCGCGTCAGGAAGGCGCCGACGGCTCCGTCGCCGCTCCTGCCCACCCCCTGCTCGTCCAGCGCCCCGAAAAGTCCGTCCTCATGCTGGTCCTCACCAGCGACCGCGGCCTCTGCGGCGCCTTCAACGCCAACATCTGCAAGCGCGCGGAGCGCGAATGGCACGAGCGAGAGGGACGCGGACAGAAAGTCCAGCTCGCCCTGGTCGGCCGCAAGGCGCGCGACTACTTCCGCCGCCGCCACGCCCCCGTCTTCCACGAGTTCCAAGGCGTCTGGGACAAGCTCGACCTCGACACCGCCCGCATCGTCGCCAAGACCCTCCTCGCCCCCTTCCTCGCTGCCGAGATCGACGCGATCTACCTCGTGTACAACGAGTTCAAGAGCGCCATGACCCAGCGCGTAGTGGTCGAATCGCTGCTGCCTGTCATCAACGACGACAACGTCCTCGACTTCACCGAGCCCGAGGAGCACAAGCACTACTGCATCGACGAGTTCATCTTCGAGCCCGATCGCACTGCGTTGCTCGAGCGGCTCGTGCCGATGTACGTGGAGATCTCCGTGCTGCGATCGCTGTACGAGTCCTCTGCCAGCGAGCACGGCGCGCGCATGACCGCCATGGACACGGCGACCAAGAACGCCAAGGACATGATCGACTCGCTGACGCTCCAGTACAACCGCGCGCGTCAGGCCTCCATCACCAAGGAGCTCCTCGAGATCGTCGGCGGCGCCGAGGCCCTCAAGGGCTGAGCCCGCTCACCCCCTCAGCCGCTCCCATTCCTCGCGATCCGGGCCGTCGAGCCACTCCGACGCCTCCCGCACCAGCGCATCCCGCCCCTCGGGCCGCGCTCCGCCCGGCAGATCGCACAGGCACACCAGCGTCGGCGGCGACGACGCGGAGAGCGTCGACAGGACTTCGGCCGCGAGGGACGGATCGCCTCCCGCCAGAAGCGCGCACGCTGCTGCAGCGCGATCGTCCGGATCGTACTCGAGCCCTCGGGTGACGCGGACCAACTGCTCGGGGGTGATGGATTCGGAGCGATAGTCCGCTCGTCGCAGCGTCTTGGCCTCCGCCTGCAGCGCGCTCACCCACTCCGTCATCCCCCGCCCCATCCTGCGCAGTCGCTCCGCGGGACCGCCGAGGCGCTGACCCGCCGGAGACCGACGCTGCGCGAGGGCGTCGCACACCGTCTGCCCCTCTCTCCCCGCGACCTTTCCGAACAATGGAGCCTCCACGATCGGGCGACCCGTCGCGTCGGCGATGTGCAGGGTCTCCGCGCCGTACCTGAACGAGTGCCCCACGCGAGCCTCTCCGATCAGACCGAAGGCCCAGTACGCTCGCACCCCGTGCTGATCGATCCGAAGGCCCGCCTCGTCGACATACACGCGCGTGCGAAGCGCACGCACCATCCCAGGCAGCACGTTCACCAGGAACAGCGCCGTGGTCGCCAGCGCCCAGAGCAACGGCTGCGCGAGGAGCACGGGACCCAGCCCGCTGACCATGCGTGCCCCGGCGAACAGCAGCACGAACGAGAGCACGAAGCCGCCGCCGACGCTGCTGATGATGCCCGGCCAGGGTGGAGCGCGCAGTCCGAAGAGGCACGGGATCAGTGGCCGTGCTTGCGCCGGGGCTGGACGCTCGTTCGCCATGCGAAGCATGATGCGTTGGGGATTCGGTCGGCGGCAAGGGGCTCGCGTTTCTCGAACATCAGGGCCGAAGCCGCTGCTGTTCCCTTCGGTTCCGATTGCGTGCGTCGAGGACTCCACGGACATCCGCGGTGGCAACGCGCCAGTCCCGGGACGGCAACGGAGTCCCGCCGCGGCACGGGTGACGGGGATCGACCACCGCGCTGCGGGCACAGCGGCGAGGTTGACGGTCGCGCGGGGTCCTGTAGCATCGACGCCAGGCCATGCCACGGCTCCAACTCGCATTGCTCGCGGCTCTTGGTGCAATCCTCGTCGCGGGCTCGGCACGCGCGCAGACGCCCAACGAGTACATGACCCGCACCATCGGGTACGACAACCGTGGATACGGTGAGCCGCTCGTGCCCGAGGGTGTGGGATTGGATCGCTCCTCGGTGGGCTACGAGACGATCCGCCAGGCGGCGAATACCAACGCGCAGGTCTACGGGGCCATCGGGGCGTTCGAGCGGTATCTGCGCCCCACCTTCGATGCTCTGCGCTTCGGCAAGGAGGAGTCCCGCGAGAAGGACAGGTTCGTGCTCGCCTACGACCACCACCAGACCTACGGCGTCGGCAGGGCGATCGGCTTCTGCTCGAGCAACGCCAACGGGGTGGTGGCGGCTCCGTGTGACGGGCAGCCGCGCAGCTACTCGGCGGACATGTACTCGGTGAGCGTGGCGGTCGGCAAGGGGACCTCGAGCTCTGGCTACTTCGCGGCCGGGAGCTGGTCGATGACGATCGTGCCGCCGGTGGGGGGAGAGAGCAACGAGACGGCCATGCGTGGCCTGTTCGGTTTCTACACGGGGCTGACCGCGTTTGCCGGGTTGCCGTTCTACCGGCTGCTGGGCAAGAAGGTGTTCAACGCGCTGATGCCCGGGTCGGCGGACGGGATTCTGGGTGGCTACACGACGGTCGGACCGATTCGGGGATACGGGGGATACGTGCTCTCCCGGGGTTTCTTCGGAGACCTCGCGGTGCCCAACTACAGCCCGTTTCTGACCACGGCGCTGGCGCAGGACTTCGCGAGCCTGGCGCTGCTCCGGGGTGGGCTGCGGAATCTGGACGTCGCGAAAGCGCTCGGCCTCCCCGACACCTCCGGCCTCACCTCGCT
>JAKLDZ010000474.1 GCA_022703255.1 Myxococcota bacterium
GAGATGATGAAACCGGAACCGCCACCCTGTTGATCTTCGGTGATCGGCCGAGTTGACCCGGAAAAGGGGTTGAACATGTTTCCGACGGTCACCTTCTGGCGCGTGGAGATATTGACAACCGCAGGCTGCAACCGTTCAGCGAGACCTGGGCCCAGGCCCTGCGCCCCTCGCGACGCGAGGATCCCGACGCCCGTCTGGCCCGCGTCATCGAGAACGGCGGCTCCGCCACGCTGTTCCTCAAGCGGCCGCCGTCGGTGCTCGACAAGGCCTCCGGACGCCTGCGCCGCTATGCCTCCGCGGAAGGCGACGATCTGCTGCACACGCTCATCGACGTCCAGCGGCGCATCGATCGGCCCATCATGCTCGTGCCCCAGGTGTTCGTGTGGTCGCAGCGCCCCGCCTCGCTGCAGCCCTCCGCCGTGGACCTGGTGTTCGGCCCGCGCGAGTGGCCCGGCACCATGCGCACCGCGGCGCAGTTCCTCCTCAACTACCGCCACGTCATGCTCCGGGCCGGCGAGCCCATGTCCCTGCGCGAGTTCCTCGACGCCAACGCCGGCGAGAGCAGCGAGACGCTGGTGCGACGCGGCACCTACGCGCTCGTCCGCAAGATCGAGCGCGAGCGCCGGGCGATCGTGGGACCGATCCGCAAGCCCGCCGATCGGGTGCGCGAGGAGATCGTTCGTACGCCGAAGCTTCAGGCGACGATCAAGCACCTGGCGGGCGAAGGGCGGGCGGAGCGGCTCGTGCTCACGGCGCGGGCGCATGCCACGCTGCGGGAGCTCGAGGCCTCGCCCGATCCCGAGACGATCCGGGTGCTCACCACGGCGCTCGACAACCTTCTCAACCGGCTGTACGCGAGCATCGAGATCGACAAGGAGGGGATCGAGCGGGTGCGCGAGGCGGCGCAGCGAGGCACGATCGTGCTGCTGCCGAGCCACAAGAGCCACATGGACTACCTGCTGCTGTCGTGGCTGCTGCACCGTCACTCGCTGCAGCTCCCCCTGATCGCGGCCGGCGACAACCTGTCGTTCTTCCCCATCGGCGGCGTGCTCCGCCGCGGCGGCGCCTTCTTCATCCGTCGCTCCTTCAAGGGCGACCGGCTCTATGTCGCCGTCGTCGACGCCTACCTGCGCAGGCTCCTGCGCGACGGATGGCCCATCGAGTTCTTCCTCGAAGGCGGGCGCTCGCGCACCGGCAAGCTGCTGCCTCCCAAGCTCGGCCTGCTCAACATGCTCGTCGACTCCGCCCTCGGCCTGCCCTATCGCGAGGTGCTCTTCGTGCCCGTCAGCATCGGCTACGAGCGCGTGCTCGAGGAGGGCGCCTACGTCCGCGAGCTGCTCGGCGGCGAGAAGAAGAAGGAGAACACCGCGGGCCTCATCCAGTCCGTGGGGATCCTCGCCGAACACTACGGCCACCTCAACGTCCAGTTCGGCGAGATCCTGCCGATCTCCAAGGTTGCACGCGAGGCCGGCGTGCGCGAGGGCGCGGCTCCCACGCCGGCGCAACGACGCGAGGTGACCCGACAGGTCGCCTATCGCGTGATGGCCTCCATCAACGCCGTCACCGCTGCCACCCCAGGATCCGTCGTCGCACTCGCCCTGCTCACCCACGGCAGCCGCGGCCTCCCCCACCCCGAGCTCGTCGCCCGCGTCAAACGCCTCGTCGCCGTCCTGCACGCCCTCGGCGCGCGCATGACCGCCTCCCTCGCCACTCCCTCCGGCGCCATCAGCCCCGCGTGCGTCGCCGAAGCCGTCCAGATGTTCCGCTCCGCAGGTCTGCTCGAGGTCCACGTTGCCGGCGAGCACCTCCACGGCCAGAAGAAGCGACGTCGCGCCCCGCCCGCCTCCAACGACGACCTCATCTACTCGGTGCCGGAGAACAAGCGCCTCGCCCTCGACATCTCCAAGAACATCATCCTGCACTACTTCGTCCCGGCCGCCCTCGTCGCCGCCGCCGTCCTCGCTCCCCCAGGCCCCCCCATCGCCCGCTCCGTCGTGCAACAGCGCGTCCAGCGCCTCTCCCGCCTCTTCAAGCACGAGTTCATCTTCCGCGCCGACATGTCCTTCGACCAGCTCTTCGACACCACCGTCGACGAGATGATCGCGCGCGGCGAGCTGGTGGTCGTCGGAGGCGATCACCTCGGCTTCGGCGAGGGCCACGACGGCATCGACGGTCGCGCGTGGATCGTGCAGTACGCTTCGATGGTCCGCAGCTTCCTGGAAGCCTACCGCGTAGCGGCCAGGACGCTGCCGTTCCTGCTGCGCGGCCCGCTCCCGATCAAGGACCTGGTCCGAAAGGCCCTCGCCACCGGAGACCGCATGTACCTGGCCGGCGAGATCGAACGTCGAGAATCCCTCAGCCGCTCCGCCATCGAAAACGCCTTCCTCTCCCTGCAGGACCAGGGCTACCTTCGCCCCGAGAGCGACAAGAAGATCTCCCTGGCGGAGACGTTCGCCGACGATGACGCCCTGCACGCGATCGAGAGTCGCATCGCCGCCTACGTGACGCGACGCGCGGAAGATCGCGTCTGAGCCGCTCCTCCCCTCCCCTCTCCCCTGTGCCTTCTGTCGGCGCCCCTTCCGCGCTATCGTGCGTCGTTCCCGTCATGCGAAGCTCCCCTGCACTCCCCGCGGCCCTGCTGATCGCGCTGCTCGCCTGCTCGTGCTCGCGCATGCGATCGCCCCTCACCCCGGGGATCGACGGCTCGGTCGGACTGCCGCACATCGGGATGCTGTCGAACGCGGTCGAGCTTCCGCGCTCCGGACCCGCGCACGAGTGGCTCAGGCCCGCGGGTCACCACTTCGGCACGCCGGTCCTGGTGGACGCGATCCTGCACGGGGCCGCGGAGGTGGAGCGCCAGCGCCCCGGCTCGCCGCGGCTTCGCGTGGGAGATCTGAGCGCACGCCACGGCGGACGCTTGCGCGGACACGCGTCGCATCGCACCGGCCGCGACGCCGACCTGCTCTTCTACACGTCGTCGCTCTCCGGCGCACCCATCCCCTCCCCCGGCTTCGTGCGCTTCGGCCCCGACGGCCTCGCCTCCCTCCACCCCAAGGAGAGCGGGCCCTACGTGCAGCTCGACGTCGAGCGCAACTGGCTGCTGGTCAAGGCGCTGGTGGAAGCCCCGGGCCCCGGCGTCACCTGGTTGTTCGTGAGCCGTCCCGTCGAGGCCCTGCTCACCGAATACGCCCTCGCCCGCGGCGAAGACCCCGTGGTCGTCTGGCACGCGGAGAGCGTCATGCTCCAGCCGCGCAACGCCCTGCCGCACGACGATCACTTCCACCTCCGGATCGCCTGCAGCATGGACATGGCCGTGCAAGGCTGCGAGGACAACGGCCCCGAGTGGCCGTGGCTCCCGTCGGTGCGACAGAGAACCGCGTTCGATCAAGACGAGCGCCTCACCGAGCTCGAGCCCGATTCGCTGCCCCCGCTGGGATCGTCGCCGGGCCACGGCGCCGCCGCGCCATGAAGCGCCACGGGCCCCCTTCGCAGCCGGATGAGCCTCGCGCGGAGGATGCCGCGACGGACCCACGCGGCAACATGCTGGTGCACGACGACGCAGCGACCTGGCTCGCGTCGTTTGCCGGATCGGGACGCGGCACCGTGGACCTCGCGTACCTCGACCCGCCCTTCAATGTCGGCGCCGCCTTCACCGCGCGCATGGGACCGTCGCAGCGGCGAACGCGCGGGCAACGCGGCGCGGGGCCGGTCGCGTATCACGACGCCTGGGGCGGGCTCGACGGCTTCCTGTCCTTCCTGGAAGGGGTGTTGTCGGGGCTGCGCGAGCTGCTGTCGGCCGACGGCACGGTGTGGCTTCACCTCGATTATCGTTCGGTGCACGAAGCAAAAGGAGTAGCCGATCGGGTCTTCGGCGGCGGGACATTCCGCAGCGAGGTGATCTGGGTGCCGGGCAACGGCGCACGCGGCCGCGCCGGCCCCAGCATCACGCACCAGACCCTGCTCGTGTACGCCGCGCGTCCCAAGGCCCGCATCGTGTGGAACTCCGATCACCCCGACCTGCGCGAGCCCTATGCCGACACCAGCCTCAGCATGCACTTCCGATCGGTCGATGCGCAGGGGCGCCGGTATCGGGAGCGCGTGATCGCGGGACGCACCTATCGGTACTACGCCGACGAGGGACGGCGTCTCGGCAGCGTCTGGAACGACATCCCGGCGATGGCGGCCAACACGCCGATCCGCGCCGAAGGCACGGGGTATCCGACACAGAAGCCGGAGCGCCTCCTCGAGCGGATCGTGCGCCTTTCGAGCCTGGAGGGCGCGACCGTGTGCGATCCGACGTGCGGGAGCGGCACGACGCTCGCGGTGGCCGCGCGTCTGGGGCGACGCTTCCTGGGGTGCGACTCGAGCCCGCTCGCGATCGAGGTCGCCTCCAGGCGTCTGCGCGATGCGGGAGTTCCCTTCGACCTGGTGCAGTGAGCACGAGCACGAGCACGAGCACGA
>JAKLDZ010000475.1 GCA_022703255.1 Myxococcota bacterium
CCACGCGCATCGGATCCACCAGGTCGTAGCGGTGACAGTTGGCGCCCACGTGCACGGGCGTGAGGTAGAGGACGTTGACGCCGAGATCGCGCAGCTCCGGCAGCGACCTGCGAAGCCCTTCGAGGTGACCGCCCGCCGGCTCGTCGGGACCGAGCGCGCGGCACCAGTCCGCGCGATCCTGCGCGGGCCGGAAGCGGTCCACGAACACCGTGTAGATGACCGCGTCCCTCCACCAGGAAGGGAGCTCACAGCGAACCTCGCGCAGCGGCACCTCGAACGCTGCGCCGTGCTCCGAGCCGACGCGCATGCCTGCGTCGAGCTCGAAGGCGAGCCGCACGCTCGACGACGATACCGGCAGCCGGGCGCGCATCAGGACGTGATCGTCCTCCTCAAAGACCGCGGAGGCTTCTTGCGCGTGGTCGAGATCGCCGCGCTCTCCCCACAAGACCATCAGCCGCGTCGAAGCCCCCTTGCGCAAGGCCGCAGTCACCACGAGCGCGCCGTCGAGATCGACGAAGACCCAGGGAGGAGCGGGTGCGAACAGCAGCGGCTCGGGCGTGCCGCCCACGCTCACGATCTGGTTGCGATGCCCCCAGCGTGAACGCGTGCGCGAGGCGTCACCCGCAGGCTGCCAGTCGCCGTCTGCGCGGAACTTGAACGAGTACACACCTTCGGGGAGATCGAGCTGCGCGACCCAGTCCGAGGGCGCGTCCGCGCGGCGTCGCATCGGGATGGGATGGAGCCAGTCCTGGGGTTCACCGAGGAGCTCGACATGTCCCACGGGGGGGTCCGCCGGGTCGTGGAACCGGAAGGTGACGGGGCGGGAGCGAGGGGGCACGGGGCGAAGGTTGCCAGATTGGGCGGAGCGGGGCCATGGGCGGATCCGAGGGATTTCGGGCTGCGGAAGGGGCAGGTGGGAGCGGTCGCGAAAAACCTCTTGCGCACGTGCCCACGTTGTCCTACATACGTGACTCACTTGGGAGTCACCAAACCGTCGCGGGGTGCATCATGATGAAGGTCAAGGTTCGCAAGGTCGGCGCCGTCGTCCTCGGCGCTTCCAGTCTCCTCGGAGCCACGGAGACCATCACTGGATGCAGCGCCGACACCACGTCGCCCGACACCAGCGGCGAGCCCGACGGCATCGCGCTCGGTGAGGCGTCGAGTGCGTACTCGATCACGAACCCGGGCAGCGCGTTGCTCACGCTCAACGGCACCTACGGCGGCTGGGAGTACGAGTTGATGCTCAGCAACTCGACGACGGACGAGTTCGTGCGTTCGGGCGAGACGCTGAGCGTGATGATCCCGGCGTGGTTCGTGTGGCAGCGGCTGCACGCCGATCAGTGGGAGGAGCCGGCGCTCGAGCGGGTGCAGAAGACGAAGGCGCACCTGGCGCTGCACTACTACCGAGACGGGCACGAGGTGTCGTCGCAGACGCTGACGACGAGCGGGTACACGGGCGAGGCGTATTGGATCCTGTACGCGACGACGGAGTCGTTCGTGGTGCCTGCGGGAGTGGACGAGATCCGGGTCGGCTTTGCGTTCACGGACGACGACGACGCGGCGGCGACGGGTTCGATCGACGTGAGCGTGGTGCGGCCGGTGACGGTATTCGGCGGTGATCTGCCGGACAAGACGGTGCTGTTCGACAACGACGGCCAGACGCTGCGTCAGCGGATCCTGGAGGGTGGAGCGCCGGTGCGCGGAGCGGATCTGTCGGTGGGCTACACGGACTACCGGGCGGACACGGTGGTGGACGCTTCCAAGCTCGATCGACGCATCGGCAAGCAGCAGGCGTACACGCGCTTCGGCTCGGGCATCGCGGACATGTTCGGCATGCTGGTGCACGAGGTGTCGATCGGCGTGTACTTCGACGACGGTCAGGGGTGGCGCGAGGAGCAGCTTCTGACGGCGAAGGCGAACTCGACCTTCGCGCCGCAGAACTGGCGCACGTCGTACGAGGGGCGCGTGGCGATCCCGTCGAACGCGACGAAGATGCAGGTCTACTACCACATCAAGACCTGGCTGGTGGCGGACTACTCCCGCTACGGCGGCCAGATCACCGAGAAGTGGTACCAGGACGGGCAGCGCATCCTGCTGGCGGAGAAGTGGGACAACCCCGCGGGGCCGAGCTCCAACTACGATCTCGGTGTCGAAGCGCCCGAGCAGAACGACGAGATGCGTCGCACGGTAGTGTTCGTGAAGGCCGAGACGGAGCCGGGGCAGGACCTGTTCCTGCGGGGCGGCATCGACCACGCGGCGGCGGCGGCGCGGGGGATCCACTGCACGAACGGCGACGGCACGGCGAACTTCAAGTGCGCGCTTCCGATCACGCACCTGAACCACAAAAACCCCACGACCAACCCGTGGAAGGTCGGCGACAAGTTCCTCGACTGGTACGGCCAGGAAGGAACGCAGACCGGCGCGTCGCACGGCTGGCTGGCCCAGGGGTCGGCGGCGGACTGGACGACGAACGCGTGGCCGCAGGAGTTCGGCGCCGAGAAGACGGTGGCGACGGACGGCTACGGGATCGAGCCGCTCAACACGTACGGGCTGCACTACTGGATGCTCGACGTGATGATGGACTGCTCGAAGGCGTACGAGGGCACGGACGGCACGCGCTGGTTCGAGGTCAAGTCGTTCGTGAGCAACGGTCCCGGCTGGGAGCCCGACGTGCAGCAGACCGACGCGCCGTATGCTTCGCCGAATCACTTCGCGAAGTGCGGGCAGGTGAGCGTGTTCGAGCGCGGCAGCTCCAGCGCCGTGTACGTGAAGCTGCCCTGACAAGTCTTGCTTCGGGCTGCGGCCTGGCGGCGTGGCCCGTCCTCTCTCAACCCGGTCGTCGGGGGCGTCTCGTGTGGCGACGACCGGGTTCTCCTATTTTCGAAAGCCTCGCCGGGAGCCGTCGCGATCGCCGCGATTGCTGCTACCATTCCGTCTCTTCTTACTCCCGGAGGACTTCATGCGATCGCCCTTCCAGGCCCCTCTCCGCCACCCTGCAGTCTCTCGGATCGCTGCGCTGACCCTCTGCGCCTTCGCCCTCTCCGCTTGCGGCGAGACCGACGAAGGGCCCGCGAAGAAGCCGGTCGTGCAGATGACCGACACCGACAAGGACGGCGTGCCGGACAAGTGCGAGCCGTTCTTCGGCACCGACCCGAACAAGGTGGACACGGACAACAACGGGCTCGGCGACGGGCAGGAAGACCACGACGGCGACGGCTACTCGAACTTCCACGAGATGGTGCCGTACGCCGATCAGGACATGTGCCCGCCGGAGCCCGACGGCGGCAAGAAGGACGCGGCCCCGGACGTCGCTGCAGAGGCTGCCCAGGAAGCGGGCGAGGACGCAGCGGACGACGACGCGGAGTCGGACGCCGAAGGGACCGAGACCGGGGACGACGCCGCGGTTGCCGACGATGCTTCGGATGCCGAAACAACCGACGCGGCGGCGGAGTAGAGCCCCCGGCGCCTCGCCCGCGGTTTCCGTCCGCAACACGGCACCGGAACTCCACAAGAAACACCCCCGCTGCGGGGTTGCGCCGCGACCCTCCAAGGGACTAGATTCCGCGCCCGTTCGCGATCGCTCGAAGCATGGCGACGCGACGGGGCTCTTGGCTCGTGCGCCCGCGTGGCGGGCCCTCGATTTTCGGACGGAGGATGATCATGCGCAACGCTTTCCTTTCCTGGACTTTTGCTGCGGCTCTCGCTTGCGGTCTCGCCATCGCCGCTTGCGGCTCCGACGATGAAGATACGACCCCTGCTGCAACCGGCGGCTCCGCCGGCAGCGCGGGCAGCGCGGGCTCCGCTGGAACCGCCGGCACTGCCGGGACTGCCGGAACCGCGGGCGCGGCAGGCAGCGCGGCCGGTGCGAGCGGAGAAGCGGGCGCGGCAGGGGAAGCCGGCGCAAGTGGACAGGCTGGCGCGGCAGGCAGCGTCGACGACGCGGGCACCGATGCCGAAGAGCCGACCGACGCGCAGCCCGAAGCCGCTGCCGGCAAGAAGGTGACCGTCACCTACAAGACCACGACCGTCGAGGTCGACATCAACCAGACCCAGGTCTTCCAGAACGGCGGAACCGACTACTCGCTCGTGTCCGACGTCATCCTCGTGGCGATCCCGGGCGGCACGCTCGCCAACCTGCAGGCGAACTTCGAGGCGAGCGACGGGTACAATCCCACCAGCAAGGCCAACTGCGCGTCCGTGGTCCCGGTCGTGGGTGACAAGCTCACCAAGGGCTGGATCACGCGTTCCAACAGGAACCTCGAGTGGGATCCCACGGCGTCGATGCCCGGCTGCCTGAACGTCGACGACCTCGCCAAGATCATGGTCGAAGACAAGCCGTGACCTCCCCCCTGGCGCCGCGTGCTTCCAAGACGCGGCGCTGACTGTCCCCTTGCAGTCCACACCACGGTTGCCCGGAGCGCTTGCGGGCTCGTGCTCGTGCTCGTGCTCGTGCTCGTGCT
>JAKLDZ010000476.1 GCA_022703255.1 Myxococcota bacterium
CCTGCTCCGTCGCAAACGTCTTCGCCGCCGGTACCACAAGCGGTCTTCGCCGGTGCCGGTGGATTCGAGGCGGCGCCCGACGTGCAGACGTCCAACGTGCAAGGGTCGTTGTCCACGGGTAGATCGTCGTCATCCACGACCGACTCGACGTCGCCGCTGCCGTCGCACTGACTCTTCAGACAGTCGCCGGGCGTCTGGACCGAAACCGGCGTCCCGGCAGCCATGTAGGCGACTCCGCACTTGTTGTCCTCGCACGTGCGCGTCGCGCACTCGGTGTCCTGCCCAGCGCAATCCGAAGCCTGCACACACCCGACACACGCGCCCGCACCGTCGCACACGAGGTCCTCTCCGCACGACGTCCCGCTCGAAAGGTCCGCGTGAGAAGGCTCCCCGTCCGTGCAGATATCGCTCGTGCACGGGTTCGAGTCGTCGGGAAAATCGTCGTCGTCTACGACCGACTTCGTGCTCCCCGCCCCATCGCACACCACCTTCCGGCAATCGCCAGCGTCCTGCGTCGGCGTCGCCGTGCCGTCTGCCGCATACTCCATCGCGCAGCCACCGTCGCTGCAAACCCGATGTCCGCACGCGTCGTCCACACCAGGACATGCCGTCGGATCGCAGCCCGCCTCGACCTCGACGTCTTGCTGCGCATCGGCTCCGCCGTCGGGATCCCCGCCCGCAGCGCCCGCGTCCCCGCCCTGTCCCGCAGCACCAGAGCTGCCCCCGGCTCCCGCATTGCCCGCTGCACCGGAGCTGCCCGCGGCTCCCGCATTGCCTGCTGCACCGGAGCTGCCCGCGGCTCCCGCATTGCCCGCTGCGCCTGCGCTTCCTCCCACCCCCGCCTCGACCGTCCCCCCTGCCGCTCCCGCGGCGCCGTCCGCCGACGTGACATCCGCTCCGGAGTCCTGCACGGGCTGCGGCGACTCTCCCCCGCCGTCATCACCACCACCGCACGCCGTCAGGCTCGCTGCCACCACGACCGAGCAGACTCTCGAAAGCATCGAAACCGATCGAAGAGAAGTGAGTTGCCGCATGCTGCAAGACTACAACGACACGGCTCACGGCGGAACAGAAGCCGCGCGTCGTCCGGGCGAATCATGCCCCGGTGCGTCGACGGACTCGGGCCCCCGCGGCTCCGGTCTTCACCGGATTCGACGAGCGCTTTCAGGGCGTCGTCGCGCGAACGAACTTGTCGAACACGACGAGCTCGACGTCGGTTTTCGCGCCGACTTCCTCGAACACGCTGCGCACGCGCGACCAGTCGAGGCCGCCCAGTCCGCTCCCGATCCGGGGAAGGCCGATTCTCCGGACCCCCGCTTTCGGCGCAAGCTGCACCATGTGCTCGATTGCGTGCTTGAGCGCCGCGAGCTTCGCCCGGGACTTCCAGTTCTCCTGCACCGCGAGGTTGTAGACGGTCACGTCGCCCTCGCTCCACACGAACACATCGCCGAGATGAAAGCGACGGTCCGCACACAGCGCGCGGTACTGCTCCGCCATCTGCGGCCAGCGTTTCTTGAACGCCAGGCCGACACCCGCATCCATGCTGCCGGTGCACGTGCATCCGTGCGCGTAGGCATGAAGGTCCGGAGTCGCGAACAGGTCACCTTGGGTAAACAGGACTGGCACGACGCAACCCTACCTCGATCCGACATGGGTGCGCCAACAATCGCTTGCGACTCGACGCTCCGGTCGCAGCCGGGTATTTCTTAGGTATGACGCTGCGCTCGACCCGTTTTGCTCTGGCGTTGCGACGCCGGTCGCTGTACTCGCTCGGCTCCCTGGTTGCCTTGGCTGCGGCGCTCGCCGGATGCGGAAGCGATGATGGCAGCCCCGAAGCCTGGTCCGGGGGCGACAGCGGCGTCCAGGCCGACGCCGCGACCGAATCATCCGCCGACGTGATCGTCGCTCCCGATGCCGCAGCAGAGGCGTCGGTGGATGGCGGTCCCGACGCCCCGCCCTACAGCGTTCCGGACCTGCTCACGCACGCCAACCCGTCCTTTGGCTCGGAGCCGGGCGTGATCTTCCGGTGGCGCGCCGACGGCACCTCGACCAGCCCCGGCACCCTGTCCGCCGGCGTGGAGACGATCGAGGTCAAGCGAGCCGCGCCGTTCTCGTCGTTCCGCTACGCCGACTTCCACGGTGTCACCACCGGCGCGTCCCCCGGCTACCTCGGCGACAAGGCAATCCAACTGCAACCCCAGGGCTTCACCGTGCAAGCCTGGTTCCGCGCCCGCTCCGTCAACGGCTACCGCACCCTGTTCTCGAACACCGGCTCGAACAAGGGGATCTCCCTCGACATCGCCGACGGACACCTGCTGGTGCTCTTCACCACCGACGACGGCGGGACGGCGTACCGTCACAAGATCACCGATGACACGACGGCAATCGAGCCCCAGCGCTGGTACTCGGTCGCGGTCTCCGTCACCAAGCGCACCGACGATCTGCGCGTTGCGTTCTTCGTGGACGGCGTTCGCACCAAGGAGCAGGCCGTGGCGCTCGATCACGGCTCGGTGCTGATGGACAGCCCGGAGCTCCCCGCCGTGGCCGCGGAGCCCAATGGCGGCGTGCTCGAAGGCGAGGGCTTCGACGGCGCGATGCACGCCGTGATGGCGTACAACCATCCGCTCAGCGATGACGTGTTGGGCAGCCCGTTCCTGCGGGACGGCGGGCGCTACTACGGCATGCCGAGCTACCACGACTACCTCGTCGTCCCCGAGCCCGCCGGCTCGTCGTCTGCCGACCCGCCCTACTCCGATCGCCGGATCAACTTCGCCCGACGCATCATGCTCACCGATCGCGACTCCCGCTTCCACGGAATCGCCAAGGCTCGAACGAGGATCGGAATCCCCCTCGCCAACGACCGCTACGTCCCCACGGGGGTCGCCGTCGCCGAGGACGGCAAGACAATGTGGCTGGGGATGCACTACGTCGCTACCGACGGCGGGAATCCCGACGCGAATGCCACGCTCCTGGCGGAGGCCGACCTCACGACCTATCGGCTCCGTCGGGTGCTGCGCCTCTCCGACGCGACCGGGGCGCCGATCACGGTCCCCCTCGGTGGCCTCGCCCGGGCCCACGGTCGCGTGTACGCCACAACGGGCAAGCAGGTCCTGACCTTCGATCCCGCCTCGGCGAAGGCGGTAGCAGCGCCCGACCCGGACATGGCCGACGCCCCGGAGATCCACGACCTGCAGGCATCCGAATCCTTCGCAGTGCTCGCGACCGACGCTGCGCTCGCCTACGACCCGGACGCGAACGCGCTCTGGGTTTCGGCTCCTTCCGCCGACGAGGCCTTCCTCGACCGCTACGCTCTGACTGCGACCGGCGCGATCGCCAAGCCGTCGACCGCATCCTCCGACGAGCGGCTGACTCCACCCGCGTCGGTGCGCTTCGTCCACGGAATCACGCCCGTTGCGCTCTCCGGCTCCAGCAGGTGCTTCCTGCTCGCGTCGCACGACCACGAGGCCGTGGGGGCAGCGAAGGCGAGCAGGTTGAACGTCTGGTGCGAGGGTCGGAAGTACGCGGCTGCGCGGATCATCACAGCCGCCGGCGCCGAGGGGCTCTCGCTCGGTCCCGATGGAACGCTCTGGGCCGTGAGCCAGTCCGGAGCGGCCTACTACCAGAAGCGCACCAAGACCCAGCAGTGGTATGACGTCCTGCACCCCTACGTTTCGGGTTACGACACATCCGTGCTGCTCGAGGCGGTCGCCGATTGCCACAAGGGAGACATGACCCCCTACGTGGGCGACATCCACTCGCACACCGAGTACTCCGACGGTATCGAGACGCCTGCCGTGGAGTTCAAGAAGGCGCGCGACGAAGTGAAGCTGGACTTCCACATCATCACGGATCACTCCTCGAAGCTCACCGACGCCGAGTACGCGGACTGCAAGAAGCAGGCGCTCGCCGTGACGAAGAACGGCGCCTTCGTGGGCGCGTGTGGGTTCGAGATCTCGATCAAGCCCGTGGGAGGCGGCACCCTGGGGCACGCGAACATCCTCTTCGCCGACGACTTCTTCCCCTACCCGTCCAGCAACTCGCAGTACTACGACAAGCTCGCGGCGTGCTCCGGCTGCATCGGCCAGATCAACCACCCCGCCAGCGAGAAGTTCACGTGGGAGAACGAGGCCCTCTCGACCAAGGCCTATCAGAAGCTCGCGCTTTGCGAGCTCAATGGCGCCACCAAGGACGACGCTCTCGCCAAGTTCCACTCGCTGCTCGCCCACGACTGGCGCTTCGGCCCGTCCATGAACAGCGACACCCACTCCAACGTCCCGGGCAACGGCGGAAAACGCACGGGTATCTTCGCCTCTTCACTCGACCTCGCCTCGATCAAGCAGGCGTTCGAGCAGCGGCGGACCTTCGCCGGAAACTCCGGCAACGGCGCCTCGGTCAAGCTGCTCGCCGAGGAGTGCTGGATGGGCGCGCGCCTGCAG
>JAKLDZ010000477.1 GCA_022703255.1 Myxococcota bacterium
CGCCGGCGTTCCTCGAGCAGCGTGACGCCTACGGGACGCCGGTAGGTCCGGTGGTCGCGCTGCCCGTCGCAGCGTCGGGTGGGCAGCGAGCGTTCACGCTGTCGGGCACCGACGTGAACGGGGGGAGGCTCTCGCGCTCGAACGACGGCAAGTACGTAGTCGCGCTGGGCTACTCGCAGGTGCCGGGGACGGCGACCCCCTACAGTGTCTTGCCGTCGGCTTCCGCGCCTCGGGTGGTCTTGCGGGTCAGCTCGACCGGGGTAGTGGACACGAGCACGGGGATCAGCCTTGCGAGCGCCAGCGGCAACGCACGCACGGCGGTGAGCAACAACGGCACCGGGATGTGGGCGGCGGGCTCGGTGGGAGGGATCACGTACGTTCCCTTCGGCACGACCGGAGGGGTGCAGATCTCGACGACCCCGGCGCTGCTGTACTCGCTGCAAGCCTTTGGCGGGCAACTGTACGGATCGTCGTACGGCGTGACGGGGTTTGCCAGCGTGTTCAAGGTGGGAACGGGGTTCCCCACGACCGCGACGCAGACCTGCACGACGCTGACGGGGCTGCCGACGGCTTCCGGACCGAATCCATACGAGTTCGTGATGTTCGATCGCAGCTCGAGCGTGCCGGGGCTGGACACGCTGTATCTGGCGGACGCGCGTGCGGCGACGACGGGCGGCGTGATCCAGAAGTGGACGTTCAACGGGACGACGTGGACTCGCGCGACGTTCACGGTGGGATTGCCGGTGGGCGTGCGCGGGCTGACGGGGTGGGTCTATCAGGGCAAGGTGCAGCTCATCGCGACCTCGACCGACACGCTGACCAAGGTGTTCTGGGTCGAGGATGACGGCACCACGGCGCCGCCGTATTCGATGCTGCTGCAGGCCTCCGCGAACACGGCCTATCGCGGTGTGTCGGTCGTGCCCCGCTGACCGCTCTCTCCCCAACAGTTCGCTGTACGAATCGTCTCTCGATCAGGTCTTGAGACCCCGGTCGATCGGGATGCGCTTGGCTTCGGCCCGCTCGGCCTCGGAGACGATGGAATCGCGCCAGCGGTTGAACAGCGGGTTGAAGCGATCGTTGAGGACGCGGAAGGACGGCGAGACCTGCTTGAGGACGTTTTTGCGGAAGCGGATGCAGCCGCGGCACGCCTCGTTGCGAACGGGCCAGGCGTAGGGGTCGACGTCGTGCCACCACGACAGGGCGCGCATGCCAAAGACGAGGGGTTCGCGGAAGAGGCGGAATCCGAGGCTGCGCTCGTAGCAGAGGTGCACGAGGTGGAGCGTGCAGGAGTTGCAGGCGGTAGCGGTCTTGGCGTCCATGGCAGTGTCCCCGGGGGTGGGCGCGGATTCGAGCTCGGTCGTCAATCGCCGACGAGCTTGGGGCGTGACCGGATCTGCGTGGTCTCGTCGTTGGCCTCGCCCGCGATGTCGGTGATGCGGGCATCGGCCTTGCGCAGGCGCCGGCACAGCTCGCGGCAGAGGTTCTGCACGAGCATGACGTAGCCCGGCATGTCTTCGACGTAGAGTGCGTACAGATCCTGGTTGGTCAGGGCGTACAGGATCGTGGGGGTTTCGGCGACGACGGTGGCCGATCGGGGCTGCACGTCCATGATGGCCATCTCGCCGAAGCACTCGCCCTGGAACAGGCGTGCGATTCGCACGGGGCGGCTCCCCTTGCCCTGCTGGTAGAGGGCGAGCTCGCCGGAGCGAACGACGTACATGGATGTGCCGCGGTCGCCTTCGCGGACGATCACCGACTTCGCCTCGTAGTGTTCGACGCGGATCATCGAGATGATCCGCGAGAGCGTCGAATCGGCGAGGCCGCCGAAGATGGCGGTGTTGGAGAGGAACTCCTTCAAGTCGTGGGGGGCGTGCATCGGGCAACCAGAGCGTAGCGCAGGGACGGCAGAGCGAAAGCCCGTCTGCCAGGGTTGCAGCCTACTTGTCCTTGCGACGGCGTGGGGGAGAATCTCCGCCGCTGTGCTTGCGCGGCTTGGGGGGAGGGGAGCTGTTCGAAGGGGCCGTGCGCTTCGAGCGCTTCGGGCGCTCCGGACCGTGCGATTCGGGCGCGGAGGCAGGCGCAGTGTGACGGACTCCTCCTCGGGATCGATCGAGGCCGATGTGGATCTTCGGATCCCGCGGATCGGGGCGCGCCGCAGAGCGGGCGAAGGACTCGGCGAGATCGGCGCGAACCTCGACGATCGTCGAGGTGGGTCCGATCCGGATGGAGCCGACATCGGAGCCCTTGATGCCTCCGCGTCGGCAGACCACCGCCAGGAGCCTTCGACTGTCGGCGCCGTGAACCTTCCCCCAGGACACGCGGAACTGGACCCACCCGATCGCGTCGGGGCGGGGCCCGGCGCCAGCGCCACGTCCGCCGGGCGCCTTGCGATCCGTCGGCGGATGGATCACGCGGATCGGGCGCGGGAGCGGGGCGCCCGAGCGGGTCATTCGCTGGAGCATGCGCGCCAGAATCCGTGTCACTTCCTCGCTCGCGGCGAGGTGCTTCGCCATCTGCCAGGTTCGATCGTCGTACCCCTTGAACCCTTCGGGCTCCGGCTCCGTGAGCTGCTCGAGCAGACGTGCATCCGTGGCTGCTTCGATCTCCTCGGCCGTTGGGATGGGCTGGAGCTGGAACACCACGCCGGCACTCCGAAGCACGTAGTGGGTCTTGCGGAAGGCGGACAAGGGAACGAGCACGGAGCTGGTGCCCTTGCGCCCGGCGCGCCCGGTGCGACCGCTGCGATGCGTGTAGCCGTTGGCGTCGCCGGGAGGATCCGCGTGGACCACCCGGGCGATCGTGGAGACATCGATCCCCCGCGCCGCCACATCGGTGGCCACCAGGGCGCGCACGTCGCCGCGACGGAACGCCCCCAGCGCCCGATCGCGCGCCGCCTGCTCGAGCTCGCCCGACAGGGCACCGACTGCAAACCCGGCGTCCTCGAGCTGCTCCGCGATGTCGGCCACGTCCGCCCGCGTGCGCGCGAACACGAGCATTTGCTCGTCGGGGTTCGCGAGCAGCAGGTTGACGATGGCGTCCACGCGCTGCTCGGGGTCGATGAGGTGCACCAGGTGTTCGATGTCGGCGTTGGCCTCGCCAAGGCGCGTGCCTTCGACGTGGGCCGGGTTGGTCTGGACGCGGTCGGCGAGGGACTTGACCTCGGGGGGGAAGGTGGCCGAGACGAGGTGGGTGCGGTGCTTCTCCGGGGCATAGCCGAGGATTGCCTCCAACTCCTCGCGGAAGCCCATCTCCAGCATCCGGTCTGCCTCGTCGAGGACCACGGCCTTCAGGTCCGCGAGGTCGATGACGCCTCGTCCGAGGTGATCGATCAGGCGTCCGGGCGTGCCTACCACCACCGCGGGGGCAGAGCCGAGGGCGCGACGTTCGGTGCGGTAGCTTGCGCCTCCGGTTGCGGAAGCGACGCGCGTGTGCAGCGGTGCATAGAGCCAGGTGAGCTCTTCTTCGACCTGGCGGGCGAGCTCGCGGGTGGGCGCGATGATGAGGGCCCTGGGCCTGGCGATACCGGGGACGCCGGCGGAGGGCTTGTCGAGGCAGTCGCGCAGGGCGAAACCGATGGCGACGGTCTTGCCCGAGCCGGTCTGGGAGCTGATGCGCAGGTCGCGTCCGTGCAGCTCCGGGTCGAGGACGGCCATCTGCACCGGGGTGAGGTCGGTGTAGCCTTTGGCGGCGAGAGCGCCGGCGAGGGCCGGGCCGATTGCGACGGTGAGAGCGATGGCGTCCATGGCGCCTGCTCGTAGCAGCAGAACGGGCAATGCACCACCGACGTCGTCGAAAGAACGCTCAGAGGATCATCACGGGCAGTTGCGGCTGCCCAGGTACGTGAACGTGTCCGTGGCGTAGCCGTCCCACTCGGTGGCCGGATCGAACGGGTAGGGACCCGTCGTGTTGCCGTGGGTCACGCTGCACTTGCGGACGAGGGTGTTGTCATAGGTGTTCGTGGGATCCGTTCCCCAGCCCTTCTTGTCCCCGGGATCGACCGCGACCTGCCCAATCACGTCTACGACGACTCCCTCGCAGATGAGCTCGACGGCGTCGTTTCCGTTGAATGTCAGAGTGCCGAGCTTGTCGTCGCATGCCGCGAGCACATCCGCCGCGGAACTGGAGTTGCAGATGACCCTCACGTCTCCTGCGGCGAGCATGGTGCCGGCCGTGAGCGGGATGCTGGCGACCGTGCCGCTCCCCGGGACAGCGGGATCTGCGCCGTTGAACGAGAGTCGTATGGTGCAATTGCCGAGGTCGTACTCGGTCGCTCCCGCGTTGTAGATCTCGAGCGCCTTGCTGTTCGACGAGCCCTCGATGTACTCGCTGAAGTACAGAGACGGACCGACCACCGCGCCGTCGGGATCGCCCGAGCCAGCCGATCCACCGGTCCCGGAGCCGCCCACGGACGAATCGAGTC
>JAKLDZ010000478.1 GCA_022703255.1 Myxococcota bacterium
TGTTGTGGGAGACATGAAGGTAAGGGCCAGTGAGTTCATCATGTATGCCGAGGACAACATTGACCTCACCCCGAAACTGAAGATGAACGCCGGCGTTCGCCTGTCGCTCTGGGACTCCGACCGAGGCCGCAAGCTCGAGTACCTCTGCAGACCCCGCTCCACCTCCTCGAGCCGCTCCCAAACCACCGTCGCCCGTTGACCTCGCTGCGACCGTCCGGAACGGCGCCGCGATATCCCGCCCTTCCGCTGCTCACGCGCTTGTTCGCTCCCTCGTGTCGCCTCATACAACCCCAAGGTGACCCATGGACCTGCCTCGCTTCGAGCTCACGTCCCTGCAGCTCGAGCCCCAACGGCTCGCGCTCCTCGCCTCCCAAGCCCTGCTCCCCTTCCTGCGCCGGCAAAGATGGTTCGGAACACGAACAAAAGCCGTCTCCACCGCCTCCTTCGACGACGTCCTCCCCATCCCGGGCGCGCCCGCTCCTCTCGCCCTCGTCCTCGCAACCGTCGCGTTCGATGACGCCTCCCGCCAGTCCTGGCAGCTCCTGCTCGCCGCCGCAGACCCGCGCACCGTTTCCGAAGACGACGCCATCGCATTCGTCGATCTCCCCGACGGAACCGCCTGCATCTACGACGCCCTCCGCTCCCCGGCCGACTGCAACCAGCTCGTCTCCTCCCTCCTCTCGTGCTCCGGTTGGACCTCGTCTCGCGGACGATGCAACGTCGTCGCCTCCGATCTCCTGCGCTCCCTCGCCCGCCCCTCCGTCGTCACCCCCCTCGGAGTCGACCAGTCCAACACCTCCCTGCTCCTCGGCCAGGGCGCCCTCATGAAACTCTTCCGCCGCGTCGAGCCAGGACCCAATCCCGACGTCGAACTCGCCGACCTGCTCACCTCCCTCGGCTTCGCCCACGCCCCACGCCTGCTGGGCCACGTCTCCTGGATCCCCGATGACGGAGCCCCGCGCACGCTCGCGGCTTTCCACGAGTTCGTGCCCAACGAAGGCGACGGCTGGAACGACGCCCTGCGCGAAGTGCGCGCCGCCTTCGACGACCCCTCCGGCCCGCGGATCGCCTCCTATGCCTCCCGCGCCCGCGATCTCGGGATCACCACGGGCCGCCTCCACCGGGCCCTCGCCCATGGCACCTCCGCCGACTTCGCACCCGAACCCGTCACCCCCTCCGACCTCGAACGCTGGCACGACCGCATGATCGCCTCCCTGCGACGCGTCGCCTCCGACCTCGACCACTCCACCGTGCAAGCCGTCGAAGACGTCTTCCTGCGGCTCCCATCCGTTCGATCCCCGGGCCTCAAGTGCCGGATCCACGGCGATCTGCACCTGGGCCAGGTCCTTCTGGCTTCGGGGCGCTGGGTCGTGTTCGACTTCGAAGGCGAGCCCCTGCGCCCGGTGGCCGAACGAAGAGAGAAGCACTCCCCACTGCGCGATGTCGCGGGCATGCTCCGCTCCTTCGACTACGCGGCGCACGCAGCCCTTCTCGAGCGATCGGCTCCTGGCTCCAGGGATTGGAAGCGCCTCGAACCCTCTGCCGACAGGTGGGCCTCGAGCGCGCGCGACGCCTTCACCGCAGGCTGGCGCTCCGCCGTCCAGGATGCCGGCTTCCTCCCCGAACAGACCAGCGACCTCCACTTCCTCATGGACGTCTTCGAGCTCGAAAAGGCCGTCTACGAGCTCGGCTACGAGCTCGCCCACAGGCCCGACTGGTCCCCCATCCCCACCCTCGGAATCCGTCGTATCGCCGAACGCAGCACGCCCTGAAGCCCTGCACCCTTCGCTGCACGAGGACCGCGGCGCCCTCCAGGCTCCGCGGCCCCCGTCATCCGTCCGCGTGCCTCAGAGCCCCGCCGCACCCGCGGATGCCGTCAGCTCCTTCTCCACCATCGACTCCGCAAGCACGCGCGCCGCCGCACCTTCGGCCCGGCCACCCAGATCCGCAGCGAGCCGGTCGTGTCGCACGATCAGCTCCGCTGCCCGCGCCGTGCTCGGATCCACCGACAACGCCGCGAACCAGGCCAGCGTGAGACATGCCTCGCGCTCCGATCGATCCAGCGTGTGCCGCTTCGCGAGGATCACCGGCCCGGCGCCGTCGACCGACGCCAGCGACTCCGCACGGTGCACCTGCGGAAGCGCCACGGTGGCCGTCAGACGCCCCAACCGCTGCGCCGCCTGCGGCTCGTCCGAGAGCACGTACCGCACCGCGTCCACGCAGGCCATTCCGAATGCCTTGCGCGCGTCCACCTGCGCCCGCACCTCCTGACGCAACGCCTCCGTGTCTTCCGGCGTCAACCCCACCTTCTTCGCCAGGTTCTGCACCGCCTCGTCTTCGCGCGGATCGATGCCGTCGCTGAACGCTCCGAGCCATGTCCCGCGCACCAGCGCCTTCGCAACCTTCGGCTCGATCTCCCCGTAGATCTCCAAAGCCTGCGGCGGAATCGGCTTCTCCGCCTCCAGCATCCTCACGTCCTCGTCGGGCAACCCCAGCGCCGCCACCAGACACGACCGCAGCAGCTGCTCGTCTTCGGTGAAGTCCCCGTCCGCTCCCTGCACCGATGCCAGCGCACGCACCGCAAGCGCTCCCACCTTGCGCGTGCGCTGCACCTCCTTCTCGCTCGGCTTCGAGGTGAACAGCGAACGCACTCCGCGCGCACCCGCCTCCAGCGAAACGCTCTGCACCAGCTCCTGCATCGGCAGCCACGACGGCGAGTGCACCGGCGCCATCACCGCGCTCATCGTCGCCGTCCACGTCCGCCAGTCGTCCGCGTCGACTGGCCCTCCCTTGCCCACCGCCTCGTAGGCAGCCGCCCGACGCTTGTACACCGCCTCGAGATCACTCTCGGAGACGGCCTGCGACGACGCCAGCACGAACATCGCATCCTGACACGCGCAGCGAAGCAGATTCACCAGGTACGGCTTGGGCTCCAAGGCCATGGCGACTCCTTTCCCTCCGCGAACCGGCGACGGGGCTCACCCCCGACGCGCAGCGTTCGCGATCGCAACGACTTCCGACGCCAGACTGTACAGCTCGGTCCGCGCAAGCCGGCCCGGGCGGTTCGATGCCACCCGCGGCAGGATCGCTACGATCCGGCACATCTCATCGGCGATGCGACGCGGCAGCGCAAGTCGCTCGGTCAACGGCTCGACGACATCTCGCGCCGCCGCCACCCGGTCCGTCGCCCCCGCCACCGCTTCCCCAATCGGCTCCAGCAGCATCACCGTCAACAGCACCACGTCGTGCAACGGTCCGCTCTGCAGCGTCCGCCGATCCACCTCGCGAAGCATCTCCCACGCCCGCTTCGATGCCCCCCCATCGCTCGGATCGTCGTCGAGCAGCGTCGCAAGCTCCGGCAAGACCAGGTGCAGCAGGCCGGTCTCCCACAACAACCACAACGAACGATGCGACGCTCCGCTCCGAAGTACCTTGAGCACTTCCTCCAGCAGCCTCGGTCGCGCCGCCGATGCGATCGAATCCCGACACAACACGATCGCGTCGTATACGTCGGGCGCCATCCCGAGATCCAACCGCGCCGCGAACTTGATCGCACGGATCATCCGCACCGGATCCTCGCGGAACCGCACCTCCGGATCCCCGATCGTTCGCACCACCCGGTTCCGGATGTCCGGCATCCCCCCCACGAAGTCGATCACCTGCTTCCGATCCACGTCGTAGAACAACGCGTTGATCCTCAGATCCCGGCGCGCCGCGTCCTCCGGCGCGTCCCCGAACGCGTTGTCGCTCCGAATCAGCAGATCGTCCCCGGGGATCCCCTCCTCGAGGCCGTGCGGGTTGCGACGGAACGTCGCCACCTCGATCACCTTCCGCTCGCTGAACAGCACGTGCACCAGACGGAAACGGCGCCCGATCACCCGCGAGTTGCGGAACAGCGATCGGACCTGCTCCGGACGTGCCTTCGTCGCGACATCGAAGTCCTTCGGACGCCGCCCGAGCAACAGGTCTCGAACACCCCCGCCCACCAGATACGCCTCGAATCCGTGCCGCACCAGCCGACGCACCACCTTCAGCGCGTCCGGATCCACCCGCGCTTCGTCAAGCTCCACGCTGATCCGCTCCGCCCCCGTGGACTCCGGCTCCACTGGCTCCGCCGGAGGAGCCGCGCACGCAGGTTCCTCTGCGCTCGTCGAGCGCGGTCGTCGCCCCGTCGAGGGCTTTCGTGATCGGGGACTGGGGCTACTGGTCGACACGGGAACGTTCTGAAAAGTACGTGAGCAATATCACAACCGCCGCCAGACTCCAGCCGGCCGTTCGATCCCGGTTCGACTTCCTCCGGTTCGACCCCGCCCCCCCCCTACGGCGTCATGAACTCCGCAGCCCCCGCCGCGAACGCCTCGAACGCATCCTTCGCCTCCCCCGTCCGCGTCCGGACCCCGATG
>JAKLDZ010000479.1 GCA_022703255.1 Myxococcota bacterium
GGCCTGTGTGCAACCGCCGGGAACGGTGCTGTTCATCGGTGATTGCGATGACAACAACGCGGCGATCAACCCCGATGCGGTGGAGCTCTGCGACGGCATCGACAACAACTGCAACGGCAACGTCGACGAGAACTACCGCCAGCCGGTTCTCAACCAGGGCTACATCGGCCAGTCCTGCGCCTCCGACGACAAGGAGAGCGTCAAGCACGGCCTCTGCCGCCAGACCGGCCGCTACGAGTGCGATCCCGCCGACAACACCAAGACCGCCTGCGTCACCGGCAGCATCAAGCCCTACACGCCGATCATGGGCGTGAAGCTCCCGTGCGGCGTTGGCCCGGGCCTGTCCGGCTACCCGTGCGAAGAATCGTGCGACGGCCAGGACAACGACTGCGACGGCGTCGCCGACGAGCCCCGCAGGGACGAGAAGGGCGCCGACGCGCGCGGCTCCAACACGACCTACTTCGTCAAGCCCGCCATCGTCCAGATCAACACCAGCCTCTGGGTGTTCCAGTACGAAGCCAGCCGCCCCAACGCGACCGACGTCGAGCCCGGCTCGGGCAACGGTTGGTGGACTCCGACCGCGAATCTCGGCCCCGACCAGCCGGCCCCGCCTGCCGGCGTCACGCTCGACAAGACCCCCGCCTGCTCGGTGCCCTCGAAGGTCCCGTGGTTCAACGTCAGCGGCCTCGAGGCCCAGCACGTCTGCAAGGAGATGGGCGGACGGCTCTGCAAGAACAGCGAGTGGCAGGGCGCCTGCAAGTCGAGCACGAACGGCTGCTACTGGGGCTTCAACAGCAGCTGTCAGACGTACCTCAACACGACGGCGAATCCCTGCAACGTCGGACCGCACGACTTCGATCCGCAGGTGGGAGGCAATCAGGACGGGCTGCTTCCGACGGGGAGCATGGCCAACTGCCGCTCCAACTTCACGTCGGGCGGCATCTTCGACATCACGGGCAACCTGCGAGAGCTGACGTGCGGCGGCACGGCGAACTGCACGGCGGCGCAGACCTCGTTCATCCTGATGGGCGGCGCGTTCAACACGAACGACCCCAAGGGCGATGGCGCGAAGTGCGACTTCACGTTCTACAACGTGGACCAGAACTTCAAGCTGTACGACGTGGGCTTCCGCTGCTGCTTCGACCAGAACCCCACGCTGTAGCCTTCCCTGCCCGTCCGGGCGCCTCCCTCCCCTCCCCCACGCTCTGCTCGCCGTTTTCGCCGCAGTCCGTAGTAGACTGCCCCGCATGACCAGCATCGTCGAACTGATCGCCCGCAAACGCGATGGCGGAGAGCTGACCGCAGAAGAGATCCACCGTGTCATCCGTGAGTTCGGAGCCGGACAGATGGCCGACTACCAGATGTCTGCCCTGCTCATGGCCGTCTTCCTCAAGGGCATGACCGACGCGGAAACCGTGGCCCTGACCGAAGCCATGCTCCGATCCGGGCGCGTCATCGACCTCGGCCACATCCCCGGCATCAAGGTGGACAAGCACTCCACCGGTGGCGTCGGGGACAAGGTGTCCCTCTCCCTCGTCCCCATCGTGGCCGCCTGCGGAGTGCCCGTCCCCATGGTCTCCGGTCGCGGCCTCGGTCACACCGGCGGAACCCTCGACAAGCTCGAAGCCATCCCCGGCTTCCGCGTCGATCTCGACGTCGACAAGTTCGCCCGCATCATCGGCGAGATCGGCGGCTGTATGATCGGCCAGACTGCGGAGATCGCGCCTGCGGACAAGCGGATCTACGCGCTGCGCGACGTAACCGCGACGGTCGAGTCGGTGTCCTTGATCACCGCGAGCATCCTGTCGAAGAAGCTGGCCGAGGGGATCGACGCGCTGGTGCTCGACGTGAAGGTCGGGCGCGGGGCGTTCATGAAGGACCTGGAGCGGGCGCGCACGTTGGCGACGGCGCTGGTGCGCGTGGGCACGCGGGCGGGCAAGCGCGTGGTGGCGCTGCTGACGCGGATGGAGGAGCCACTGGGTCGCACGGTGGGCAACGCCCTGGAGACGCGCGAGGCGATCGACGTGCTCTACGAGCGTGCACCGGCGGATCTGGTGGAGTGCACCGAGGCCCTCGCGGTCGAGATGGTCCGTCTCGGCGGAAGGGCCGCCACGCAGCAGGAGGCCCTCGACAAGGTCCGCGAGGTCATCCGCAACCGCTCCGCCGCCCGCAAGATGGAAGCCCTCATTCTGGCCCACGGCGGCGACCCGTCCGTCGTCGAGCACCCCGAACGTCTCCCCCAGGCCCCCGAGATCATGACCGTCACCGCATCTTCCGACGGCTGGATCGGCGCGATTGACGGTCTTGAGATCGGCCTGTCGGCGGTGGCCATGGGAGCGGGCAGGACGCGAGCGGACCAGGCGGTGGACCCAGCGGTCGGCATCGTGGTGCGTGCGCCCCTCGGCGCTCGCGTCGAACCCGGTGCTCCCCTGGCGGACCTGCACGTGCGCACGCGTGAGCAGGCCGAGCTCATCCAGGCTCGAGTGCGTGCCGCGTTCCGCATCGACCCCCAGGCGCCGGCGCCCAAGCCCCTGGTGATCGAGCGTATCGAGAGCTGAGCGGCCGGGATCGGCCGCGCGAGAGGCGGTGACGACGATGACCCTAGGAGTCCAACCATCCCTGGCGCGTGAGCTGCTCCGCCTCGCGGCGATCCAAGAGGATGCTTGGACCCCCGAGCACGTGCGGGAGATCTCCGCTGCAATCGGCGCTCACGGGGCCGGCGCGGTGATCGGGATCGCCCGCCGTGCCGGCGACAGTCGCATCCGGATCGTGATCGCCTCCGGCGGTGGGACATCCTCGAGCGAGCTCGTGCCCTTCGAGAATGTTTCGTCCTCCGAACAATGGCTGCGCGCCGCTGCCGCAGGCTCTGCTCCCGTCGACTCGGATGCACCCGAAGCCCCGGTCCTCACCCGGGCCGGCGTCGCCCTCGTCGCCTCCGCCCCCATCCCCTCCGGCTCCGGAGTGGAGGCCCGGCTCCTGCTCGGCCGCAGGTCCGCCATGGCTCCCGCGATCGATGCGTTCGAGGTCGCTTCCCTCGCTCGGTTCCTGGGAGTCGCTTCGATGATGGCTTGCGGCGAGCTCCCGGACGTCGTCGACTTCGATCGGCTCGTGCGCCAGGACTCCTTTGCCATCCTCGGCAAGCTCTCCGGCGGCCTGGTTCACGAGGTCAACAACCCTGCCACGTTCATCGTCCTGGCGGCCGGCCAGCTCGAGAAGCTCCTGTCGCGTTCCCCGCACGCCCAGGAGCTCGAGCCCGCCATCTCCGTCGTTCGCGAGATCGGCGAGTCCGTCGGGCAGATGCGCGCCGTGGTCGCCGACTTCCAACTGCTCGCGTCTGTCGCTCGCAGCACCGTCGGAAGCTCGATGGACCTGGCCCGTCTGCTGCGCTCTTCGGCGGTGCTCGCCTCGGTCGCGTACCGCACCCAGGCTCACATCGACATCGACCTCGGGGACCTCGGCGACTGCCCGGCTTCCTTCGCATCCCTGGGTCCGGTGGTGGTCCACCTGCTGGTCAACGCCATCCAGGCCATCCCGCAGCGCGAATCGTCGGCGCACCGGATCACTCTCTCGGCGCACGTGACGGACGAGACGCTGAAGCTGACGGTGCACGACACCGGACCGGGAATCCCCGCGGAGCTCGTTGCGCGCGCCGGCGATCCGTTCCTCAGCACTCGCGATCCGGACCAGGCCGCGGGCCTGGGTCTCGCCATGGCGCGACACACCGTCGAGAAGCTGGGTGGAACCCTTGCGATCGACTCCGCGCCGGGCGCGGGCACGCGCGTCGAAGTCACGCTGCCGTTGTGCGGACCGGTTCGCTGACCGGACTCAGGAGATCTTGCTGCCTGCGGGGAAGGGATCGGTGGGCGTGACGAGCGTGAGCTTGTCGCCGTCCTTCGCGGCGAGCAGCATGCCGTGGGACACGAGCCCCTTGCCGAACTTGCGGGGCGCGAGGTTGGCGACGACGACGATGCGCTTGCCGAGGATGTCTTCGGGAGCGTAGGCGAGGGCGATCCCTGCGACGAGAGGCCGAGGCTCGGGCTCGCCGAGGTCCACCTTCAGCGACAGGAGCTTGTCCTTGCCCTGGACGCGTTCGGCCGAGACGATGACGCCGACGCGCAGCTCGATCTTCGCGAAGTCGTCGAAGGTGATGCCCGAGGGTTGCCCGGCCTCCGCAGACGGCGCAGCGGGAGCTGCGGGAGCCTTGGTTTTGGCGGGCGCGGCGGGGGTCTCCTTGGGGGAGGGCTCGCCGATGCCGAGGCTGGCGACGAGCTCGGCCTCGCGATCCTTGTCGATGCGAGGGAAGAGCGGGACGGCGGCGCCGAGGGTCTGACCCGCGGAGCGGGCGGCGACCTCGGTGGGCCAGAGGTCGGTGCCGAG
>JAKLDZ010000048.1 GCA_022703255.1 Myxococcota bacterium
AGAGCGGGGACGACGGCGGGTGCGGATGCCGTGTGGCCGGCAGCTCGTCCGGGTCACGAACGATTCTCGCCCTCGGCCTCGGGATCGCCTTTGCTGCGCTCGCCCGGGCGCGGCGACGACACTGATTCGAGACTCCCCCGCCAGACCGATCGCCCGCCTCCGGGGCTGTCACCGAAGCTGCACACCCAACGTCAACCCGGCTGTCACGCGCAGCTCGTCCCGGTCCGGAACGCCCTTCAGTGCCCCGTGACGCGCATAGCCGGCATCCACGACCAGGGCGATCGGCTCGTCATTCACGGCAACTACCACGCGCTCGATTCGAGCCTGCACTTCCATCGATCGGGTGTCCCACCGGCGCTCCGAGGTCCAGCTCGGGTTCCAGCTTGCAGCCATCTCGGTGGTCGTGCGTCCAGCCTGGTCTTGCCAGCGCCACCGGGCCGACGGCGAGGTGAACGGCGAGAGCCGGTGCACCGTGCGGCTCGGCGTCAGGCCCGGATCTCCCACCAGCTCGAGGTCGTAGCGAACGCCCATCCCCAGCTCGAGGGATCGCCCCGGTTTCGCCGTGCGCCAGGGATCGAGCACGATCGCGCTGCGCGCCACTCCCACCCGCAGGATCTCCGGGCCGGTCGCGGCCGGAGTCGTCCGCACCCGCCCCACCTCCACCACGGCTCCCACGTCGAAGGGGAAGGCCACCTTCCACGGTCGCTCGGTCGGGAGCAGCAGATACGATTGGTCCGCGTGGCGCAGCCAGCTCATCGCATACAACGAGGCATCCAACGCCGGCACGCCGTCCACGCTGCGAAGACCGGGGATCGCGTATCCCCAGGCAAACCGGTGATCGAACTGCCATCGTATCGACTCGCCCGGCTTGCCGAACCGCCGCTCCGACCGGTAGGCCACCCCGCTCTCGATCATCGCTTGCACGCCCCGACGCTCGCCCGCCTGCGTCGTGACTCCGGACAGCGCACCCAGCCTCACGCGACTGCCCGGATCGAACTCGACGCGCATCTTCCTGCCGAGGTCGTCCGAGGCATAGGAGTCGGCCCCGGCTTGCCGCCCGCACGCGACTGCAGCCATCACGAGGCCGCAGGAAGCGAGCCGGAGGGCGGCCGCGCGCGTCATGGCATGACCGGCATGGATCGTTGGGGTCTGCGCTTCGGCGGAAGCCGCTCGTCGAGTCGGGCGGGCGCCCAGAACGAGAAGCGGACTCCGGACAGGGCGCTCGCCTCCCACTTCGACGCACGCTCCGGCAGGTCGGTCCGGTAGTCCAGGTTGCCCTCCAAGCGAAGCGTCAACGGTTGATCGTTGATGGCGAGGAAGATCACCTCGTACGACAACCCTGCGTTGGCCCGCCTCCGCACCGTCCCTGCCGGCAGCCCTTGATAGTACACCGGCAGACCCACGCCGGCGCGAGCACCGAGGTGGTGGAAGCCTCCGCGATCCATCACGAACGCGCTCTCCACGCCAGCGACCGGCCCCGCGTATCGTTGCGTTCGCCGGCCGCCTTCGTCGTCCGTCAGCTGCCCGGCTCCCGCCCCCACGAAGCTCCTCACGTAGCTCGACAGGTCGGCGGACTGCCAGAAGGCGAACGTTGCGCGAGCCTGTCCGTACTCGAGCTCGAGCAGGTCCGGCGTTCGATGGGTGTTGGCCTGCACGCCGAGGACCCGCAGCCCGAACCCCACGTCCACGTGGCCGTCGTACCGCCGCGGCTGGCCGAAAAACGTCGTGATACGAAGCAACGGACGCGTCGAGGAGTGCGCCAAGTCGTACGAGAACAGCTGGCCTCGTGCGGCCAGGTCATCGAGCGCTACGTCGCCCTCCAACGCGCGAATCGTGTGCCGCATCCTCGCGCTGCGATCCACCCAGCTCGCCGTGAGCCCCATGTCGAATCGCACACGTCCCAGATCGCCCGCGGAGCCTGCGAGGTCCCAGGCCGGCACCCAACCGGCGCCGAGGTAGAAGCGCTTGAGCATGTCGAAGTTGACCTGGAACACCCGCCCGTTCTCGTCGCGATACCACCCCGGCGGCGCCTCGGCGATCGCCGGCACGAGCTGCGCCCGCTCTGCGCGCAGCCGCTCGAGGCTGGCCGAAGGCGCGATCGCGCACCGTGCGGTCCGGCTGAGCTCCTCTCCCCAAGCGGTGTGATCGGGCGCGACCAGATAGGTTGGATCGCGTCGCGCTGCGCCGGGAGGCCCCGGTGCGTGCTGCACCCGGAAGGCGTTGCCCTCGCGGTCCTGAAGGCACCAGACGGGTTGCTCCCAGTCGAGTCGAGGGGTCTTGTCCGAGACGGTGGCGGGTTGCTGCGCTGCGACCGGGAACGCCGTGCAGGTCAACGCACACACCCATCCGGCGCGAATCCACGCGTTCGATGGCGTCATGTTCGTGCTCCGTTCGCCTCGCAATGCAAGGGTGAAGCCGTCGATCCACCTCCCCTCGCCTCGCGTGCAATCCCCTCCATTCTCGCTGCACCGATGATCTCGCAGCCTCCTCGCTGCGAACGAGTCTGCCCTCCCACCCGCCCGCCATGCGGTGCGCTCAGACCTCGTCTCCCGCCCTTTTGTGCGATGCGTCGATCAGGCCTCCTGCCGCGTGCCCCCCTTCGCATCTCGCGACTCCTCTTTGCATGACCGCCGCCCCACACCCGGAACGTGAACCCGCGTTCGCCTGGGTCCTCTTCCAGGAAGCCCTGGTCGCGCGCCCTTCCCGCACACCCGGGCGCCTTGCGCTGCTACAATCCTTCTCCAGGATCCATGGTGCACGCATGAACCCGCCAACGCGCGAGGGCGAAGCAAAGCCTGAAGCACGCGTCGAGCTCCCCGCTGCGACGCGCTGGAGACTCCTGTGGAGGAGCTCCACCTTCGAGCTGCCCGCCTCGGGAAGCGTCGTGGTCGGTCGCAGCCCCTCCTGCGACATCGTGATCCATCAGTCCTCGGTGTCGCGCACGCACTGCCGCATCTCCCTCTCCGCCGAGGGGCTCGTCGTGCAGGATCTCCGCAGCTCCAATGGCCTGTACGTGAATGGAGACCGCGAAACCGGCCGCAGACGCCTCGCGAGCGGAGACCGTCTCCTGCTCGGCTCCGAGGAGCTCGTCGTCTCCTCCTCTGGACCGGTCGGGGCCCAGGAATCCGGCCTCTCCCCCATCCCGCCCGGAACCGCACCCTCCGTGGCCCAGCACTTCCCCGCCGAGAGCCCCTCGGCATGGAACCGGGGCGCACCCCACTCCGAGCGCTCGGTTGTCACCACGCAGAAAGCGGATGCATTCGAAACCCTCGGCAAGCTCGCCGACCGGATGCTCGCGTCCGGCCGGTTCGAGGCCGCCTCGCGCATTCTCTCCGGCCACATGCGCGCCGCGCTGCGTGGGGCGAGCGCCGGGGAACGGATCCCTGCGGAGGTGATCGACGGCTCGATCCACTACGCCCTGGCCCTCGCAGAGGCATGCCACGACGGCAGCTGGATCGACTACGTCCTGGAGCTCTCCATCGCCCTGCGGTCGCCGCCTCCGGTTCAACGCATCGATCAGCTTCGCGTTCTGCTCGATCGGGGCGTGCGCTGCGATCCGAAGCTGCTGGCGGAGTGCAAGGCGGTCGTCCGCACTGCCCTCCTTTCTGGCTCTCCCATCGAGAAAGGCACCGTGGAAGCGTTGCTCGCGCTCGTGCTCCGCTGACACTACGGACTAGACCATGGTCGCTCCCGCCCCCGCCCCGCGCCACCGTCTCACGGGCACCCGCTTCGGGCGCTATCTCGTGGGACCGGCTCTCGGCACCGGGGGTGCGGCCACCGTCTTCCTCGCGAGACTCGACGGACCCCACCAGTTCGAGCGGCTCCTGGCCCTCAAGATCATCCACGAACACCTCGTCGGTCAGCAGGAGTTCGTCAACCTGTTCCTCGACGAGGCCCGCCTCGCAGCCCGTCTCTCCCATCCCAACGTCGTGCACATCTACGAGCTCGGCAGGGAAGGTGATCAGCTCTTCATCGCGCTCGAGTACCTGCACGGGCAAACGCTCGCCTCGGTCTGTCAGCGCCTGGGTTCGGCCAGCGCGCCGATCCCCTGTGACATCGCGGCCTGGGTCGGGGCCCGCGCGGCCGAGGGGCTCCATCATGCGCACGACCTGACCGGTGACGACGGCACGCGTCTCGGCCTGGTGCATCGTGACGTGAGTCCGCAGAACCTGTTCCTCACCTACGACGGACAGGTGAAGGTGATCGACTTCGGAATCGCTCGCGCCGAAGGGCGTCTGGCCGAGACCGAACAAGGCAAGATTCGCGGCAAGTTCCGCTACATGGCCCCCGAGCAGCTGCTCGGTGAGGACTTCGATCACCGCGCCGATCTGTTCGCCCTCGGGGTCACCATCTTCGAGCTCGTCACCGGCTCGGTCCTCTTCCAGGGCAAGGATCTCACGGACATCCTCGGCCAGATCCTCGACGCCGAGATGCCGGACCCGCGGCAGTTCCGTCCCGACATGCCGCTTCCCCTGGCCGCGCTGCTGCGCCGCACGCTCTCCAGCAATCCCGCGGAGCGCCCTACCACCGGCGCGGAGCTCGCCCGAAGCCTCGATGCGATCGTCCAGGCTTCCGGCTTCTCCGATCAGAAGACCCGCCTCGCTCGGATCATGAACGACCTGTTCCCCGACGAGATCTCGGCCCGAACCCGCGCGATCGCCGACCTGCGGGCGCTGCAGCCCGAAGGGCCTTCTCCCCAGGACCCCGGCGGCCCCAGCGCCACACCTCCTCCCGCTCCCGAGGTCCCCACCGTCACCACCGATCTGCCGCGACGACGCTCTCCGTGGCGCGTCGTCACGCCCCTCGCCGCTGCTGCCGCGGTGCTCGTCGCCGGCGCGAGCATCATGCTCTCCCTGCGCCCTGCGTCCCAGCCCACCCCGCAACCGTCCCTCTCCGCGTCCGTCGCTATCGACATCCGCGTCCAGCCCCCCACGGCCGCCTCCGTCAGCATCGACGGCGCTCGCATCTCCACCGATCCTCCGCGCGCAATCCTGCCCCGGAGCACCGAACCGATCAGCGTCCAGGTCACCGCCGAGGGCTTCGATTCCGCGACGATCCGCCTCATTCCGGATCGCGATCAGTTCATCGTGGTCCCGCTTGCGCGCGCCATCCCGTCCGCTCCCGATGCTTCCCCGGAGCCCGCTCCGTCGTCCCGCCCGCCGGCCTCCTCTCCCGTGCGCTCCGCCCCGCTCCCCACGCAGCCAGGACCGCGCCCCTCCGGATCGCCTCCGTCGACTGCCACTGGCATCGTGAAGCAATACCCGATCTGAGCCGTGACGCGGCCTCCCTTGCTTCCCTCGGCACCGTGCTACCATCCCCCCCCGGATGCTTGCTCCTCTTCGTCGCGGCTCGACACTCTGCTCGCTGTGGCTGTGCCTGGTGATGGGCACTTCCGCGAGCGCGTCGTGGGCCGAAGACGATCCGGGCGCCTGCGTGCAGTCCCCCAAGGAATGCTCGCGCATCGCGTTCGACGCTGGCGTTGGCGCCTACGAGAAGGGCGACTACCCCACCGCGCTTGCCCGGTTCAGCGAAGCCCTCGCGCTCCGCCCCCATCCTGTCATCGCCTTCAACGTCGCCCTCGCGGAGAGCAAGAACGGCCTGTTCGTCGAGGCCGTGCAGCGCCTCGACCAGATCCTCCAGGATCCGCAGACGCCTCGCACGCTGCGCGAGCAGGCACAGTCCGAGCGAGGAATCGCGACGCGCAACATCGCGACCCTCGTGGTCGATCCCGGCACCTCCCAAGGCGCCACGATCCTGCTGGACGGCCATCGCGTGCAAGGCGACCCTCCGCGCGCCCCCGCCAATCCCGGACCGCACACGCTGCGCGTCGAGCTGCCCGGGCAACCACCCATCGATCGCTCGATCAATCTCGTGCCGGGTGAGACCCTGCGAATCACCCTCGATCGAACCCGCGAGCTCGTCATCGTCCCGGGCCCCACGACTCCCGATCCGGTTGTCGCTCCTCGCGGACTCCACCCCGCGTGGTTCTGGGCCGCCGCCGGGGCCACCGGCATCGCGGGCGCTCTGACGCTGTGGAGCGGTCTCGACACCCTCAGCGCGCACAGCGCCTACGAAACCGATCTCCCGACGCTGACCCAGCCCCAGGTCGACGCCCGTGTCGCGAATGGTCATGACCTCGAGCGACGCACCAACATCCTGCTCGGCACCACCGCCGTCCTCGCCGTCGGAACCGCCGCTCTCGGCGTCTTCTACACGCGCTGGGGCTCCGCCGCGGTACGCCCCACGGTGGGCGGGCTGCAGGTCTCCGCCAGCTTCTGATTGCCCGCAAACGCCCTGCGCCACCCCCCGTGCGATTCGATGGTCGCGTCGATCTCGCCCATCCTTCGACGGGTCTCCACCAGAGCCCTCACGATCCCTCCGAACCGTTCGATCGCTTCGGAATCGAGCTCGATCCCTCGACGCGCCTCCAGCCAGTCCCGGCACACCGAGTGGTTCCCGATCACCATGCTCCACGGGTCTTCGGGCACATGGATCCATGACCGATCGTTGAGCCACACGCGCTCATGCGCCGCGTCGCGACGCACGCCCTCTACGCGACACCCGGACTGGGCGCTCCCCTGCACCGCGCACGGAACCGGATCCAGATGCAGCGAGCAGAGGGAATCTCCCGCCGACGCCAGCGCGCGAAACACCTCCGCGCCCGCAGGCACCGGGATCCGCGGGTAATCCCTGCACAGGGCTTCCGCGTTCCGGCTCCGATACGTCGGAGACCACAGAATCGCATACAGATAGGCCAGCACGTCCCACGCGGTGTACCCGTCCGCTCCACTCTGCCGCTCCCAGCCCGCGCAAAACGACAACCCTGTCGCCCTTGAGAAGACCTCCACGCCCCGCGCGCTCAGGTTCGGCACGAGCTGCGTCTGCCCCTCTGCCGGATCTCCTCTCTCCACGAACAGCGGCCAGATCAGGGCGTCATCGCAACTCGACACCAGGTCCTTCGCGATCAGGCCGCGGGCGACCAGATAGCCGCTGACATGCCCCGTCCGATCCTGTCGCAACGCAGCCAGCGCCACGTTCCCGGAGCGCAGCAGATGCCGCATCAGTCGCTTCTTCGGCTCGCAGACGAAGGCCCGGTCATAGACCACGCAGCGCTCGTCGAACGGCCGGTACGCCAGTGGACGCACCAGGGACTCGAGCTCCTGGACCGGGGCCTCTGACCTCCTCCTCGCATCGGCGATGCGGAAGTGCACCGTCGTGCAGAGGCCCATTTGTTCGCGCAACGAACCATCGCTCTCCTCGCGCCTCGCAAGCCTTCTCACGCGCTCCACCGCTTCGCGCGCAGTCATGCCGACCACGAACCCGTCGTGACGCGTCTTCACCCCGGTCCCGTAGCGATGGTCCCGGTCCGCAGCCGGCTCCCCCGAGCCCGCCAGCTCGATCAGCGACGGCCACTGCCGGTAGTCCTCCCCGACGTGGTTGGGAACGAAGAGGTATCGCGGTGGCTCCACCATCACCGCAACCGCTTCGATCGACTCCGGTGCGCTGTCGGCCAGCAAAGACAACTTCTCCTCCACGCGTCCGCGCACGCGCCGGAATGCCACGCTCGCCGCGCCCTTCGTGCTTCTGGGTCCCAGACTCGCGATCGTCGCCACGGTTCCTTGCCGGATCGCGAACAGGCTCTCGTCGGTCCCCTGCTCCCGACTCCCGCCGCCCAGATCCACCCAGCTCATCGACCTGATCCGCTCGATCCAAGACCGACGCACGTCCCGGTACAGCACACCCTCGCCCCAGCCGCCATCGGTCACCAGCCCTGCGAACACCACGCCGCTTCGGTCCGTCATCCACTCCACCAGGCGGAGGAACCGCAGGTAGAGGTTCGACAGGCGCTGGATCTGGCGCTCCTCGGAACGCACCGACGTCTTGTAGTCGAGCATGAGCTGCTCCATCCACGGCTCTGCCGGGGGGGCAGCACCGAAGTACGGAGGATTGCCCAGGACCACGGTGACCGACCCGTCGTCGCGCAGCTTCGCAACCGCGCCACCATGCTCGCTGCGCTGGCACGCCTCCGGCGATGCGAGCGCGTCGGCGAGCAGGATCCGCGGGGCCTCATGCGGCAGCAGCCTGCACCCCGTCTCTTCGAACGCTCTGCGCACAGCAAGGTGGGCAACCGCGTAGGGACCGATCGCGATCTCGATCCCGCGCAGTCGGTGCAGCAGAGACTCCCGAACCAGGGAGCTCCACGCCGCGGCGCGCCCCTTGTCGTCCAGACCGCTCCATCGCGCCAGCGTCAGTGTCCGGTGGATCCGCCGCAGCGCCTCGATGAGGAAGATCCCCGTCCCGGCGGCCGGGTCGAGGATCGACACCCATGCCTGATCCGGCTCCAACCACGGCGGGATCTTCGCCGCGGGCATCCTCGCGGGTGCGTCCCGCCATGGCATCGTATCGGCCAGACCGTCGGACAGGCCGACATCGCTTCGCAGCAGCTCGTCCACCGCCCCGACGACGAAGCGCGCCAGCGGCGATGGGGTCAGGTAGAAGCCGTGATCGCGCCGGCTCGCGGCATCGGTGGTCCGAAAGACCATCTCGCACCACGCGTGGGGATCGCCAATCGGTTCGTGACACGACACGATCTCCCGCATGCGCTCCACGGGCCGCTCGACGCTGGCGGGGCGATCGGGGAGCAGCAGCGACGCGATGGTTGTGCCGATCACGGGCACCGCGTGGAGCTGCTCGACGAGGCTCGACCGGCCGTCGTCGAAGGCCAGCGTCATGGTCAGGGCTTGGGCGAGTTGCAGGGAGAAGGTCTCGGCGGATGCAGCGAGACCGAGCGAGGAGCGAGTGCGATCGAGGCGGAAAAGGAGAGGGCCGGTGGACGCTTCGAGGGCAGTCGCGAGCTCGAGGGTGAGCGGCGCGAGGCTTCGAGCGAGGCGTGAGGCTCGCGGCGTTCGCGCGGGCGGCGATGTCCAAACGCGGGGGCGCCGAGGCATTCCCGCCATTGTAGGCGATGTCGCGCGCCACTTTCGGCCTTGCCTGCATGGCGCACTGCGGTAGCTTGTTTTCCACGGGTCCCTGCGGACCAAGCGCTTGCTCAGGAATGGATGATGCCGATGCTGGACTTCGACGTTTGCCGCGGCGACAGCGCCATCGATGGGTCTGTTGGGCTCCCTGCCGGTCCGACTCCGCGCCGCTCGCGCGCCCGGGTGAACGCCTTGCTCCTGGGAGCGCTGTGCGCTGGACTCGCCACTTCGTGCTCCGACGAGGAGTCGACCAACACCACCCCGGGCACCCCCAAAGCTGCCCCGCTGGCGCTCATCGACATGGCGCCGCGACAGATGCAGACCGCTCCGGTCGTCGGCAGAATCGCCGCCGCGGTGGACCTCGATCGCAACGGCAAGATCGATCTGATCCAGCCGTGCAATGACCGGGTGCGCATCCACATGCAGACCGCGCCGGGGAAGTTCGAGCTGTCGGCTGCCGACGTGCTCCCGAAGCTCACCGAAGGCGTGGTGATTCAGCTCGTCCCCGGGGACTTCGACGGCAACGGCTCGGTCGATCTGTTCGCCGTGACGTCGGGGGAGGCGCTCGATCACCTGTTCGTTCAGCAGTCGGGCAAGTTCGCAGAGGGACTGGCGGTGCCCGGGGTGAAGGGGGATTCCCTTCACGCTGCAGCGGCGGATCTCGACGGCGACAAGGATCTCGATCTGGTGGTGGTGAGGAAGGGTGATGACACGGCGCCGGCAGTCCAACTGCTGATGAACGACGGCAAGGGGAAGTTCTCCGACGACACCACGACGCGGCTTCCGAAGACGTTCGGTGCGCTCGGCGTGGCGCTGGGGGACCTCGACGGCAGCGGCTCGACGGACATCTTCCTGGCAGGCGATGCGGAGAGCAGGCTCTACCTGAACGACGGCAAGGGGGTATTCCGCGACGGGCCGCCGGACGCGATCCCGCAGCTCGTCGAGCCCCACGGGCGAATGCCTTCCCTCGGTGATCTCGACGGCAACGGCTCGCTCGACGTCTTCCTCGCCTCGAGCACGTCGAGCATCGCACTGCTCAACGACGGAACCGGGCGCTTCGTCGATGAGACGCCCTTCGTGCTCGGCGCGAACCCTGGCCCCGCGGCTTCGGCCACTCTCGTGGATCTGGACCGCGACACCCTCATCGACGCGGTCGTCTCGAGCCCGTCGGGGCGCTTCCAGATCCTGCGCAACGACGGCACCGGGCGGCTCTTCGACTACTCCTCGAGTGTCGTGCCCTCCTCGCCGCAGGCGTCGAGCACCGTGTCCTCCGCGGCAGCCGACTTCGACGGCGACGGGGATCTCGATTTGTTCGTCAGCCGAAACAACTTCTCGCGCCCGTGGTTGCTGGTGAACTGGCATCCCAAGACGGTGGTTGACGCGGACGACGACGGGATGCCGGACGAGTACGACGTGTGTCCGAAGAAGGCCGACCCGACGCAGGCCAACGAGGACGCGTACCACTTCTCCTGCTCTTCGGGCGTTGCATGCAAGGCGTCGACCGGATGCCGTCTCGCGGCAGGAGAGACGCGTGCCTACCTGATCTGCTCGGAGGAGAAGAGCCACGCGGACGCGCGTGCGTTCTGCAAGGCGCGGGGCGCGGACCTGGCGGCCATCGAAGACGCGGCGGAGAACGCGCTCATTACTTCCTTCAAGCCGGGGGTGGCGTGGATTGGGGCCACCGACGCGGAGACCGAGGGAACCTGGAAGTGGGTCTCCGGCGGCGCGGTCTCCTACAAGAACTGGGGCGAAAACCAGCCCGACAATGCCGGCGACGGCGAGAACTGCGCGACCATCACCGACGCCGAGGAGACCGCCGGCAAGTGGAACGACCTGCCATGCGCCAACAGCGCCGGCTTCATCTGCGAGGACGCCCTCGTGCGCGCCTCCTCCGATCCCGGTGATGCGTGCGACGTCTGCCCGTCGGTGCTCGATGTCGACCAGAAGGACACCGACAAGGATGGCAAGGGCGATGCCTGCGACAAGGAGTGACGAACCGCACGGGCCGCGACCATGAGCGGCGCGCGACCGGCTTCCGAACGTCGCCACGCGACCCCTTCGCGCGTCGCCACCCTTGCGCTCGCGCACTGCGCCGTCTCGTCTCGCACTGACGGGGGTGGCGAGGTCCCCCCGGAGTGCGGCGGCATGCTCGCCGCGCGAACGCCCCCCTCTCCCGCTCCGCCGGCAACACTCGTCGGTCTCCGGCTCCTGCTTCAATCGCGGCGTCCGCGGCCTCTCGCCGCTCGTCGTTCCGCCTCTTCCCTGGGAAGGACTCGTGTCGATGCCTGAGTTCGCATTCCGCAACGTGCGCTCGAGGCGCTGGCCCCTCCGCCGTTCCGTCGGCCCCGCACTCCTGCTCCCCGTCTCCCTGTGCGCCCTGCTCGCCTCCGCTTGCGGCTCCGACGTCGAGGTGTCCTCCGTGACACCGTCCTCAGGCTCCGCTCGCGGAGGCCAGAAGGTCATCGTCCACGGCGAAGGCTTCGGATCGAGCGCAACGGTGTCCTTCGACGGCGTCCCCGCACGCGCGGTCCGGCGGGTCTCGGACACGGAGCTCGAGGTCACGACGCCGACGCTGCTCGCCTGCGCGGCGGACGTGAAGGTCGAGTCGGACGGCGACGAAGCGACCCTGTCCAACGGGTTCACGTTCCTGCCGCTGAGCCTGCGGTTCGTCGAGGCGCCGGCGCACTACCTGCCCGCCGTGGAGGATCTCGCGGTGGCCGACGTCGCTGTGGCCGACTTCGATCGGGACGGCGACCCCGACCTCTTCCTCGCCGGGGCCAACGCGCCGAGCTCGTTGCTGCGAAACAGCGGCACGGGCAGCTTCAATCCCGCTCCTGCGGGCGTCGATGCTGGTGTGGAGGCAGGAGCCGAGGCCGGGACGGAAGCGGGGGCCGCAGACGCCGGAACGCCGGACGGGTCGGCGGACGCTTCACCCGCGGATGCTTCGTCACCCGACGCGTCATCCCCGGACGCCGGCACCAACCCGTCGCTCGCTTCGATGGCCAACGACGTCCGCAAGGTCCTCGCCGACGACTTCGATCGGGACGGCGACATCGACCTGTTCTTGTGCAACGGAGGCGGTGAAGCCCATCGCGTCCTGCTCAATGACGGCAAGGGGAGCTTCACCGGGGCCGCCGACGGCGTCGCCCTTGGAGCCGACGACTGCCGCGATGCCGCGTTGATCGACACCGACGGCGACGGCCGACAGGACGTCGTGATCCTCGGCAAGGGGCGCATCGGGCGCGGCAAGACCTACGTCCGCACCCTGGTGGCAGGCTCCTCGCCGCTGTTCGCCCCGCCCAAGGACGGCGAGCCCAAGGGCGAAGTGCAGGACCTTCCGTGCGGCACCGTCACCGGCTCCGAGGACGCGATCACCGGCAAGTTCACCTTCGATTCGACCTCCACCTTCGCGGGCGCCGCCTCCGGAAAGGCCTCCTTCGACTTCGGCTCCGCCACCGGAAGCGTCTCCTTCTCCGTCTCCGTTCCCTCGATCCGCGCGGTCCCCTCAGCCCTCGAGCTCGAGATCGAGGGAGCCGGATCCGGAAACCCGATCACGCTGAGCATCGTCGATGCCGAAGACGAGGTGTACTCGGCCGAAGCCGGCGCCCTGTCGTGGACCGGTTGGCGTCACTTGAAGGCCGACGCGATCCCCACGTGGAGTCACGCCGGGGGCGATGACGACGGCGAGATCGATCTGCCCCTCAAGGCGGTCTCTGTGACTCTGGGATCCGCGCCGGGCGCAGCGAAGGGGACCCTCCGCATCGACTCGATCCTGCTTCAGCTCCCCAAGGCCGGATGGGCTGTCGTGGAGGACTTCGAGCGCCGGGACTTCGCCGCATCGTTCCAGACGTCCTACGACTCCCTCGGCACGGGGGACCTCGATGGCGACGGCGTCCCGGACGTGTTCCTCGGGGCCTCCGCCGCCGACGCCACTCCGAGGGCGACGGTGGCCATCGGCGAACGCTCCGGTCCGGCTTCGTTCCGCTTCCTCGCCGGCGGCGCCGGGATCGTCCCCGACCTGCCCGATTCGATCACCCATGCTTCGGTGCTCGATGCCGATGGCGACGGCGATCTCGACATCGCGGTCGTGTCCGACGGCGGCCAGGATCGTCTGCTGGTCAACGACGGTCGCGGGCACTTCTTCGACGACACCCTGGCGCGCATGCCGCTCGATCGGTCGCACGGTCGCAGCGCATCCATTGCGGATCTCGATCTCGACGGCCTCCCCGATCTGGCGATTGCGAACGTCGGCGAGGTGAATCGGCTCTACGTCAACCGCGGCGCCAAGGGATTCGTGGACGTGACTCCCGCGCTGCCCCTGCACGCGATGAAGACCCTGCGCCTGGTCCCCCTCGACTTCGATCTCGACGGCGACATGGACCTGTTCGTCCTCAACCAGAAGGGCGAGGCCTCGAAGCTCTACGTCTCGGTGGAGCCGGTCGGACACGACTGATCGAATGGGGCCGCGCTCCACCCCCAGCCGCCTCGACCTTCACTTCGGATTTGCGCAGCACCGAAAACCCTCGGCGTAGTACGCCGTGGTCTCGTCGTGGCTCTCCGTCGTCGGCCGGCACCGGTTCCGCGCCCCGCTGCACCAGTGCCCCCCCTTGAAGATCGACATGTAGGGCTTGCCTCCAAGGGTGACGTTCACCGCCCACTCGTCGACGTTCCCACCCATGTCCATCACGCCGTAGGGGGACTTGCACCGCGGCATCGATCCGGAGGGCACGCGCTGTGACAGGCGATCGACCTCGGCCGCGATCTTCTCCGCCCCGCCGTCCTTGATCCCCAGGATCCCGTCATCGGGCTTCATCCACTGCTTGTCGATGTTGCACGCCGTGCGGTCGCGCTTCCAGCCGTACGTGTAGGGCAATCGCTCGGGCCCCTCGCACGCCAGCGTCCACTCGTCATCGCCGCACAGCCGCTTGCCCTGCTCCTCGCACAGGCGCTTCGCCTCGTACCAGCTGACCATCACCATCGGGATGGCTCCCTTGCGGTTCGGCCACTCGTACTCGTCCATGCAGAAGTGCTTGGGCTGCTCCTTGCCGAAGCACTTCGACCACCCCTCCTTGTACTCCTCGCAATAGTACGGATCGGGATAGTCCGTCTTCTCTCCGTCCTTGGTCTTCCCGCCCTTCACGCACCGGTGCATGATCGCCGGGCAGAACTTCCCCTGCACCTCGAGCATCCCGGCCGGGCACCTGTCGGAGTGCCGAACCGGCGCTTCCTCGGTCTGCGCGGGAGGGGGACTCGCGTCGCGCGGTGCTGCTGACGACACCACCGCAGGCGCATCCGGATGCAGCGGGGCAGCAGCGTCGGATGACGGAGCGGAATCGCCGCCGCTGCGGCAGGCGGAGGAGGCGATCACGAGGCACGAAAGGAGGGTCGTTCGCCGGGTCAAAGCGGGCGACGTTCTACTCCTCGGGGGCCGGATGGCAAGCAGCGTGCGTTCGCGCAGCAGTGGGCACGGGGTCCGAATCGGGCTATGGACCCCGGCACCGCGGCTCATCCGGGCCGGGCACGCAGCGCTCCACGCGGGCGCATCCGTTGCGAACACGCACTCCGAGCAGCATCGCGAATCACGACATGACCCAGGGATCGATCGACAAGCACCCGTTGGCAGAGCGTTTCTACCGGCTGACCCCCGAGGAGGTTGCCGACGCAGTCGAGGTGGGAGGCAGGCGTTGCACCGGGCGATTCACGCCGCTCAACAGCTACGAGAACCGGGTGTATCAGCTCGAGCTCGACGACGACAGCCTCGTGGTCGGCAAGTTCTATCGTCCTGGTCGGTGGACGCGCGAGGCGATCGGCGAGGAGCATGCGTTCCTTTCGGAGCTGGGCGCCGCGGGGTTTCCTGTCGCGGAGCCTCTCGCGCTCGCTTCCGATACGACGATCGGGGAGGTCGTGGGGATCTCGTACGCCATCTTTCCGAAGGTGGTGGGGCGCGCACCGCAGGAGCTCGACGATGCGCAGGTCAAGGAGCTCGGACGGCTGCTGGCGCGACTCCATGAGGTGGGAGCGCGTCGCTCGCCGCGCGCGCGGTCGGTGCTTTCGCCTGCCACCTACGGGCGTGGGGAGTTGGATCACCTGCTGGCCGAGGGCCACCTGCCCGACGAGGTGAGGGCGGTGTATGCGGCATCGGTCGAGGCGCTGCTGGGGCGTATCGAGCCGCTGTTCGTCGGGGTGCCCACGCATCGCATTCACGCCGATTGCCATCTGGGCAACCTGCTGTGGGGGCGTCAGGGGCCGACGTTCGTGGACTTCGACGACATGACGGTCGGGCCGGCGGTTCAGGATGTGTGGATGCTCGTGCCGAGCGCGGACGAGGAAGGGAATCGTCAGCGGCGGCTGCTGGTCAAGGAGTACGCCGAGCACCGCGCGTTCGACCCCGCGTGGCTCCGGCTCGTGGAGCCGCTGCGCGCCCTGCGGTTCATCCGCTACTCCACGTGGATCGCGCGCAGGCGCAACGATCCGTCGTTCCGACGGACGTTCCCCGAGTTCGGGACCGTGCAGTACTGGCAGCGGGAAGTGCAGGATCTGCGGGAGCAGATCGCGCGGATCGACGCGTCGATGTGAATCAGACTCCCGCTTCGCGGAAGGCGGCCTGCACGATCTGCTGGGCCTCGTCGCGGATACGCTGCATGTGGTCGGGGCCGAGGAAGCTCTCGAGGTAGATCTTGTAGATGTTCTCGGTGCCTGACGGTCGTGCGGCGAACCAGCCGTTTTCCGTGACGATCTTGAGGCCGCCGATGGCGGCGCCGTTGCCGGGGGCGTGGGTGAGGCGCGCGACGATCGGCTCACCGGCCAGCTCGGTGGCCTTGACCATGTCCGGCGACAGCTTCCCCAAAGCAGCCTTCTGCGCAGGATCGGCCGGCGCGTCGATCCGCTCGTACAAAGGGCTCCCGTGCTGCTTCTGCAGATCGGCGTAGATCGCCCCGGGATCCTTCCCCGTCTTCGCCGTGATCTCGGCCGCCAGCAAGTCCAACAGAATCCCGTCCTTGTCCGTGGTCCACACGGTCCCGTCCTTGCGCAGGAACGACGCCCCCGCGCTCTCCTCCCCGCCGAACCCGTACGAGCCGTCTATCAGCCCGTCCACGAACCACTTGAACCCGACCGGCACCTCCGACAGCTTGCGACCCAGTTGCTTCGCTACCCGATCGATCATCGAGCTCGACACCAGCGTCTTGCCAATCGCCGCCTCGGCCCTCCACCCGGGCCGGTTCTGGAACAGGTAGAAGACGGCCACCGACAGGTAGTGGTTGGGGTTCAGTAGTCCCGCGGTCCGCGTCACGATGCCGTGCCGGTCGTAGTCCGGGTCGTTTCCGAACGCGATGTCGAACCGGTCCTTGTGCTGGATCAGCCCGGCCATGGCCCAGGGCGACGAGCAATCCATCCGGATCTTGCCGTCCTTGTCCACGGTCATGAACGCGAAGGTCGGGTCCACCGACTTGTTCACGACCTCGATGCGCAGACCGTAGCGCTCCGCGATCGGCGCCCAGAAGCCGATCCCCGCACCGCCCAGCGGATCCACTCCGATGGACAAGCCCGCCGCGGCAATCGCTTCCAGATCGATCGCGTTGCGAAGATCGTCGACATAGGGCGCCACGAAGTCGTGCTCATGCGTCGTCGGGGCCCGCAGCGCCTTCTCCAACGACATCCGCTTCACGTCGCGCAATCCACCCTCGAGGATCTGATTGGCGCGATCCTGGATCACCTTGGTGACCTTCGTGTCCGCCGGCCCCCCGTGCGGCGGGTTGTACTTGATGCCCCCGTCCATCGGCGGATTGTGCGACGGCGTGATCACCAGCCCGTCGGCCAGGCCCGCGGTGCGGCCGCGGTTGAAGCCCAGGATCGCGTGCGACACCACCGGCGTGGGCGTGTACGCCCCGCGCTGCATCCGGACCTGCACCCCGTTGGCTGCCAACACCTCCAGCGACGTCCAAAGCGCCGGCTCCGACAGCGCGTGCGTGTCCATCCCCACGTACATCGGACCGTCGATCGACTGGCTCACCCGGTACTCGTGGACCGCCTGCGCGATGGCCAGGATGTGGTCCTCGTTGAAGGCCGACTCCAGGGAGCTGCCCCGGTGTCCCGAGGTGCCGAAGGCGACCCGCTGGGCGGCCACGGACGGGTCGGGCCGGAAGGCGTAGTAGGCGGCGACGAGCCGAGGGACGTTGACCAGCAGCTCGCGGGGGGCGGGTTTTCCAGCCAGTGGGTGCAGTGCCATGGAGCTCTCCTTGGAGGGATCGGGGCTGGAGTCTACCAAAGTAACGCGGGTTTCGCGGCGATTCCCCGCGCCACACGCTCTTCGTCTATTCTGTATGGACGCCACGGTTCTCGACTTTTCGTTCTTGCTGCACTCCGTGAAATCAGTTACTCCCAAGGCATGGGCAGCTCGTCCCGTTCTGCTCCCGCCGGCTGGCTCCATGCCCGTTGGGAGGCGTTCCGCGATTCCTATGACGCCCCCAACGCCGCGGCGCAGTCCAGCCCCGCCGCGATCATCCTCGGCATCGGAAGCATCGCCATCGGGTTGCTCGTGGCCGGCTACGTCCCTGCGATCGCCTCCGTTGCCCAACTGCGCTTCGCGTTCGTCCCGGCCGGCGTGTTCGCTCTCGGCGCGTTCTGCTCCTATGTCGCTTGGCGAAACAAGGCGACCGGGACGGTCGGCACGGCGTGCATGCTGCTCGACACGCTGTGCTACTCGACCGCTTTCAGCCTCGCGGCAGTGCTCTCCTCGGGTCCCTTCTCGTTCGCCTTCGCCCTGGCCGAGGCGCTGTTCCTGCTCGCTCTGCCAGGCAGCGGCTACGCCATCAACCTGCTGATCGCCCTCGCGATGTGCACCCCGCCCGTCGTGCTCGCGCTCGCGATCCCGCCGGCCCCCGGCGTCACGGCGGTCCTCTGGATCGGCTGCACGCTCGGGCTGGTGACCAGCGTGCGAACCGGACAACGCAGGGCGTTGAGCTGTCAGAACGAGCGGCTGCGCTCGGCGTTGGGTGCCACGAGCCGGGTGGCGGACGAGAGCATCGACGCGGCACTTGGGGCCTCGCTGCTCGACATCGGGCATCTGCTGCACGAGCTTCGCAATCTGCAGGCTGCGCAGCGAGTCAACCTGGACTACCTCGTGGAAGAGGCCCGGCTCGACGGCCCGTGCCAGGCGGCTCTGGAGGATCTCGCCGCGGCTCGCAGGCAGGAAGAGCAGCTGGTCCTGACGGTGTTGGACAGCATTCGAAGGCGCTCCCAGGGCACTCACTCGACTGCGCTGCTTCGAGATGTGCTCGAGTCCTCCGTGGTGGACGACACGCTGCGGGTGTCCACGACGCTCGCGTACGATGGCCCTTCGTTCGTACTGCGATCCAATCCCGATCACCTGCGGATCGTGGTTCAGAACCTCATCCGCAACGCCTCCCAGGCGGGCGCTCGAAACGTCGTGGTGCGCGTGTCGGCCAGCTCCTCCACCAATTCCGTGAGCGTCGATGTCGAAGACGACGGTCCGGGCTTGCCTGCGGAAATGCTCGGAGAGCACCTGTTCCACCCCTTCGCTTCGTCGCGTCGGACCGGAGGAACGGGGCTCGGCCTGTATCTGACGAAGCGCTACGTGGAGCTCATGGGAGGCCGGATGGACGGGGGGAACCGTGAGGAAGGCGGGGCGCGATTCCGCATCTCTCTTCCCGGTCGAATTGCGTCGGAGGGAGAGACCCACAAAGGCAGCTTGCTGCGCGGGTCCGTTCAGCCGCTCCCTGCGGCAACAGGAGGGGGTGCCGGTGCCTAGATTCCTTCTGATTGTCGATGATCGCGAAGATCTGCGGGTGGGCTTCCATCGCTACTTCATCCGTTTCTTCGACGAGGTCCTGGTCGCATCCGATCCGGCGTCCGCCGAGGAGCTCCTCAGCCGATCGGTCAACGCCCCCACGCACGTTGTCTGCGACTACTGGTTCGGCGAAGAGCACCCGGTGGGGGCGTCGGTCCTTCCCGCGTGGCGACGGCGCTATCCGAGCATCGTGAAGGCCGCGCTCGTGTCGGGGTCCGAGGTTGCGGAGCTACCGGCCACCGAAGGGATCGACGCCGTGTTCGAGAAGCCGGTCGACTTGAAGTCCCTTCGGGCATTCCTGATCGGGCAGTAGCCGGCCCCCCGCGCGCCGACCTCAGGCCGTTGATCCGATCATCGCCTGTGCGCGCCGCATCCGAACGCGCAATAGACCATTTCCTCGCGCCGCACATGTACTAGGCTGCCCGCCGTCGTGGCCTTCAACACGCTGACCTACGCTTGGTTCTTCGCGGTCGCGTTCGTTGTCAGCTGGCTGCTCTCGCGCTTGCGCCTGCTGCGCCTGATCTTCCTGCTCGCAGCCAGCTACTTCTTCTACGCGAACTTCGCCTGGTATTACCTACCGCTCATCTTCTTCTCGTCGACCATCGACTACTGGCTCGGCAACCGCATCGCCGCCACCGATGACCCCCGCTCCCGCAAGCGCTGGCTCGTGCTCACCGTGGTCGTCAACCTCGGCATGCTGGGCTTCTTCAAGTACTGGGACTTCGGCCTCGACACCGTCGCCCTCGCCGCCAACTCCCTCGGTTGGAATCCTTCCCTGCCCTACCTGCGCCTCGCACTTCCCATCGGCATCTCGTTCTTCACCTTCGAGTCGATGAGCTACGTCATCGACGTCTACCGCCGCACCACCAAACCCTGCGACAGCTACCTGAAGTACCTGCTGTTCGTCGCCTTCTTCCCCCACCTCGTCTCGGGTCCGATCGTCCGGCCGCGGGATCTCATCCCCCAGTTCGAACGCTCCCCCTCGCTCGACAGCATCGACGGCGGTCGCGCGCTCTTCCTCATCGCGATCGGTCTCGTCAAGAAGGTCGTGATCAGCGACTACCTGTCCGTGAACCTGGTGGACCGCGTCTTCCTCAATCCGCACGACTACTCCGCAGTCGAGACGCTTGCGGGGATCTACGCCTACGCCATCCAGATCTACTGCGACTTCTCGGGGTACACCGATATCGCCATCGGCTCGGCAGCCCTGCTCGGGGTCACCTTCCCGCTGAACTTCAACTCGCCCTACAAGGCGATGAACCTGCAGGACTTCTGGAACCGCTGGCACATCTCCCTGTCGACCTGGCTGCGCGACTACCTGTTCGTCCCGCTCGGCGGCGCCCTCGGAACCACCGGTCGCACGGTCCGCAACTTCATCGTCCTGATGCTCATCGGCGGCCTGTGGCACGGCGCTGCGTGGCACTTCGTCTTCTGGGGACTGCTGCACGGCGTGGGTCTCGCCGCCACGTTCGTCTACTGGCAATGGCTCGAGGCCCGCGGCATCAAGCGTCGCAAACGCCGCGTCCCGCTGTGGCGACGGGCTATCGGGATCACGCTGACGTTCCACTTCGTGTGCTTGGGGTGGGTGTTTTTCCGCGCCGAGTCGTTCTCCAAGGCGTGGGCTGTCCTGGCCCGCCTCGGATCCCTGACCACCTATCACCCCAACCTGCACCCCTGGATCGTCGTCGCCCTCGCCGTCGGCATCGTCTCGCACTTCACACCCGACAAGCTCTTCGAGCGCGTGCGCGAGACCTTCACCCGCATGCCGTTCTGGGCCCAGGGCGCTGCCCTGTTCGGCGTCGCCTGGCTCCTTCGCGAAGCGGCAACCTCCCAGGCCGTCCCGTTCGTCTACTTCCAGTTCTGATCACCCACGCCCGTCCCGCGGAAACCGAGGCTGGCGCTACTCGCAGACAACGCCCGTCCACTTCTTGCCGTTGGGACACTGAAGCGGAGGACGCGCGCCCGGCGGCAGCTCATAGGTGCACTGGGTTCCGTTCCACTTCAGGGGCGGAGGACACGCTTGCGAAGGATCGGGCGTCGTCGCTGTCGCTGTCGCTGTCGCTGTCGCCGTGGCCGGGGTCGTCGCCGTTGCTGTGGCCGTCGCCGTCGTCGTCGCTGTGGCCGTCGGCACCGCCCCGCCCAGCAGACGAGGCACCCGGAACTTCGGCCGGATCACTGCCTGGCTCTTCGTCCCTGCCGGTTCCGTCGCGGTCGCCGTCGTCGTCGCCACGGCGGTTGCGGCCGTCGCAGTCGTCACGGTGGTCGGCGCGGTGGGCTGCTTCGGGTCGGGCTGGGTGACGATCGTGCAACCGACCACGGAGCCCCAGAACACGAGAGCGAACAGGCAGGAGCGTCGAGCGATGGTTCTCATGGCGTCCCTATGCTACGCGACTTCCGAATCAAGCTCCCCGCCGCGGCCACGAGCCGGGAAGAATTTCGCAACCACCTTGGATCATTGAGGTTTCGGGAACTGTCCCGGAGCCTTCGTGTCGCAAGGCTGCCGGGGTCCCTTCCGGATCCCGCCACAACCGGAGGTGTCGCGATGGGTGCTGTGGTCGTGAGCCAGGGGGGTGCGGGGCGCAGGGCGGTCGATCACGAGATCAACCTCGTTCCGATGGTCGATCTGCTGGTCTGCAGTATCTCGTTCCTGCTGATCACCGCGGAACGAGGTTGATCTCGTGATCGACCGCCCT
>JAKLDZ010000480.1 GCA_022703255.1 Myxococcota bacterium
AAGGTGATCGGGTTCGTGGCTGTGAACATGGTTGACCGCGAGGGCGGGCCAGCGCCCAACCTGGGCTATGTGTTCAACTCGGACTATCACGGCCAGGGCTATGCCACCGAGGCCTGCCGCGCCGCCATCGTCGCGTCGATCGAAGGTGACGTCGGGAAGAGAGCAGCCAACGACCGCGAGGACCGCTGCGAGGACAGGCAATCGACGGACGCGGCGTTCGACAGGTGGGAGCATGGTGGGGTCACCCGGTCTAGAAGCGGCCAGCGAGGGTTACTCCGGAAGGGAGAAGCCCCACTCCGACATGGGGAGAGGAGGTCGGATGCGTGGCGGAGGACGTGGAGCGGGAAGGTTTCTTCGCGGTGAGCAGGAGGATCGTGCCCGCACCGACGCCGAGCACACCGACTCCGAGGGTGACGTTGGTGAGCGTGTTGTAGGTGCGAGCGCTATCGTAAACGGGTCGTTCGGCCTCGGAGCAATGGTACTCGGAACCGCAGGCGTCCTCGAGGGACGAGACCTTGCCTTGACGGAGCAGATAGAAGACACCGGAAGCAGCGAGGCTTGCGGCGCCGACACCGACGGCGAGCCAGGGCCATGCAGGCGACGAGGACGGGTTGTCGGAGGCGACGGGAGTCGCGGACGCAGCAGGCACGGGGCCGGAGCTGGAGGGAGGAATCGCGTCGACGGTTTTGCGGACGCCCTCGGTGAGCTCGACGTTGACGCGGAACGGAGCGCGGCCGGGCGAAGAGGTTTCGACGGTGTGCACGCCTGGGTCGAGGGGGATTTCGGTGCCGATGGAGGCAGCGCCGAGGGCGACACCGTCGACGGACACGGAGATGGCCTCGGTGGTCTGACCTCTGAGCACGGTGAGGCGAGGGATCCTGACGTCGAGCGAAGCGCGGGCGGCCTCGGCTTCTTTCTCGACGTCGGCGGCGCTCTCCTGGCGCGCGTCGGCGAGAGCGAGGTTGTAGGCTCCGAGAGCCTCCACCCAGCGACCGAGTTTCTCCTGGCAGAGGCCGATGTGGAAGCGCACGCGGGAGGTGGACTTGACGGCGGCGACGGCGCGGAACTTTTCGAGGGCGGCAGCCCAGTTGCCGGTGGTTTCGAGGCCGACGCCTTCTCGATAGGCTTCGCGCGCGGCGTTCACTTCTGCGGGCGAAGGAGCGGCGGAAGCAGTGCGGGGAACGGCAACGCCGGCGCAGATGCAGACGGCGAGAGCCAGAGAGTTCGCCAGGGAGGATCGCACAACCGAGGATTGTAGCACCCGGTGCATCGGCACGAAGCCTCATGTGGTGCGGTGCTGGGGGAGGCCAGGGGGGTCGGTGACGTGGACACGGCGGGCTACGGAAGCGCTGCTGCGTAGTGGTCAGCGACGCGTGCCGCGGAGAGCGCCTTGTCGTAGACCGCGACCTCGTCGATCTTTCCACCGAAGACCGGTCCACCTGCGAAAGCGGCCCCGATCCCGACCCCATGACCGTCGGAGGCGTAGGCGATCGTGCCGGCAGGCCCCGACTCGGGCGCAGTCCTCGATCCGTCGAGCACCCCATTCACGTAGATTCGCATCATCGTGCCGTCGTAGGTCGCGACCACGTGGTACCAGGTATTCGCTTGCGTGATGGCCCCGCTTCCCAACCACCACGGGGTCTTTCCGAGCGTGATCATGAAGGTCATGTGCGAGCTGGCGCCATCGCGCAACAACCCCCACGACCCGTAAGGGGTGACGTCGGCCTTGCCGTACCAGAGCGGTTTTTCGTAGGCGACCGGTGTGCTGCTCTGCTGCATCCACAGCTCGAACGACATGGCACTCTTCGGCTCGAGCTTCGCGTCCTTGGCATGGGTCAACCAGCCGCCGAGCGAGGGGCTGCAGACGATGGACGTATCCGGGTCGCAGGACAGCGCGCCGGGTTGCCCGAGGGTGACGGGAGGGTGGATGTCGAGAACGAGTCCATGACCGCTCGCATCGGCCGACGAGTTTCCGAGCAGCTCCCCGAGTCGCCAGTATGCGATGGGTCCATCGGCCAGAACAGCAGCGCGATAGGTGATGGCGATCGTCTTCTCGCATCCGTTCGAGGCGTTGGCGTCGCAGTTGCCCCAGCCCGCCTTGCACTCGAAAGCGCACTTGCCCGCAGAGCAGGTCGCCGTGGCATTGGGCACGGCAGCGCACTGCGTGTTGCATCCACCGCAGTGCTGCGCGTGGGTGAGGACGTCGACTTCGCAACCCGTGGCGGGGTTCACGTCGCAATCCGCGAAGCCGTTGTCACACGCGCCGATGACACACTGCGACGACTGACAGGATGCGAGGGCATGGGAGAACGCACAGGGGTAGTCGCAGGCGCCGCAGTGCAGCTTGTCCGAGGAGGTGTTCACCTCGCAGCCGTCGGAGGCCTCGTCGTTGCAGTCGGCGAAGGCACCGGAGCATTCGAAGGAGCAGGTGCCGGAGGAGCAGGCAGCGACGCTGTTGAACGGCGTGGGGCACTTGTTGCCACAGGCTCCGCAGTTCTGGGGCGTGTCGAGGGCAACGCACTGACCGCCGCACCAGGACCATCCAGCGGGACAACTCGAGTCGACGGGGACGTCGGGAGCAGCTTCCGGAGCGGTGTCGGCGGAGACATCGGCGACGCTGATGTCGGAGGCCGCCACGTCTTCAGCCTGCCAGTCGTGGACCGCATCGACCTGGGCATCGTCGGTGACATCGATCCCCGAGTCCGCCTGCGGCAGCGAGGCGTCGTCGGAACGGGCGTCGAAAGTGGCCGCAGGCATTCCGCAAGCGGAGAGCAGGAGCGGACCGAGAGCGGTCAGGATCCGCAGCGGGGGGCGGCAATCGCGCGCGTGGGCGCACGCGCTGCGCACGGCGCTAGAAGCTGCCGACAAGGCTCGCCCCGGAGGGATGGAGACGCAGACCCACGGATGGGGGAACGGGGCCGCGCGCTGGCGCGGGACCGGCAGATTCGTCTCGCCGCCCGGTGGTGAGGAGCAGCACGGTCCCGAGGCCGACCCCGAGCGCACCGACGCCGAGCGTGATTCCGGCGATGGTGCCGTAGGTACTCCCGCGGTCATAGGTGGAACGTTCGGCTTCGGAGCAGCGGAGCTCCGGACCGCACTTGTCTTCGAGATCCTGGATGATTCCCTGGCGCATGACGAAGAAGACGCCGGAGGTGGCAAGGCTCGCGGCGCCGAGACCGAAGGCAATCCACGGGAGCGCGGAACGAGGAGGGGGTTCGACGATCGCGGAGCGAGAGGAAGTCACCGCGGGTGCGGCGGAGGAGCCGTCCTTCGCAGCCGAAGGCATCTGGGCTTCCACCGACTTGTTGTCTCCCTCACGAAGCTCGATGGTGGTGCGCCAGGGAGTGCGACCCGGCATCGCGGACTCGATGGTGTGCGTCCCGGGATCGACGGGCATCTCCGCGCCGAGCGAGGAGGAGCCGAGGGCGACGCCATCGAGAGAGACGGAGGCGCCGGCGGCGCTGGTGGCCGAGCGCACGGTGAGTCTGGGGATTCTGCGGTCGAGCTTCGCGCGAGCGGACTCGGCCTCTTTGGCGACATCGGCAGCGCCTTCGCGCTCTGCGTCGGAGAAGGCGAGCTTGTAGGCACCGAGAGCCTCGGTCCAGCGTCCGAGGTTTTCCTGGCAGAGACCGATGTGGAACCGGACCCGGGCAGTGGACTTGACGGCAGCGACCTCCCTGAACTTGGCGAGAGCTGCGGCCCAGTTGCCGGCAGCTTCGAGGGCGATGCCCTCGCGGTAGGTCTCGCGGGCGGTGTTGACCTCGGTTGCAGAAGGCGCGGCGAGAGCGAGGGAAGGGCCGAGCGACGCGACGGCGAGCATGGATGCGACGAGCAGGGAGCGCACGTTCGCGAGTGTAGCACTAGTGTGGGCGATGGGAATCTGCGGGACGGGAGCCGACGAAGCGGGACAAGGTGTGTTCGGACACTCCGGGTCCTTGGGGGTTGAAGCCGGGATGGTCCGCACGGATGACGCAATCCCGCCCGGCTTCGCGCGCGGTCCTCACGGCGTGCGCGGGCGTCGTGTGCTGCGAGGCAGCTTGCGAGCCTCGACCGGAAGCTCGGCGTCGCGAACACGCTGCACCAGGGTCCGGAACACCCTGCACAGGCCGGTCTCGATCTCGGGCGCCTCTCCGCACAGCGTCAGCGCAGCTGCAACGGATTCCAGGGTCGAGACATACTCGCGCCGGGGCTCCTCACGCAGCCTGCCGTAGATCGACGGTCGAGCAGGAGCGAGGTTCATGCGGCTCAGCTTCAACAGCCACGGGTTGCGCCACCAAAGCGTCTTGGCCTTGGACCAGGTTCCGTCGAGCACCACGATCCCTTCGAGGGAACGAGGATCGACGACCACGCCCTTGCGGCCGGTGACCTGTCCGG
>JAKLDZ010000481.1 GCA_022703255.1 Myxococcota bacterium
CGACCGCGTTCTGCGCGCCGAGTTGCGCCAGCACCTGGTTCAGGTCCAGCCCCAGCTCGGCGCTGCGCCGCTGCGAGATCTCGACGAAGAGCTTCTCGTCCTGCACGCCGAACAGCTCGACCTTCGCGGACGTCGCCAAGGGGATCAAGGCGGGGGCCGCGGTGCTCAAGGCCGACGGCAAGCTCGACGAGCAGAAGGAAGCCAAGGTGATCGCTGCGCTGACCGATCGCGGGCTGGACAAGTGCCCCCGCTTCCTCGACCTCGAGGAGAAGAAGGGCCTGACCTCCTACATGATGGGCCTGGACTTCGTCGGCGAGCTCATGGGCGGCTACCCCTGCAACCAGCTCAAGAAGTACCTCGCCCTCAGCAGCACCTTCCAGTTCAAGTTCAAGCCCGAGCCCGGTGCCACCAGCGTACGCTTCAAGGTCGAGCTCGACGACGTCATGGGCGGCGGCACTCGGAACTGGGGAGTCTACGTGTCTCGCGACACGCCCGTGCTGTTCGGCGGCGGCTACAACGATCCCCCCAAACCCGAGCAGTTCGATCACAAGAAGGAAGGCATCACAACGAGCTCCGGCGAGCTCGTCATCGACGCCAACTCCGATCCCCCCTTCGACCCCAAGTGGGAGTACCACGTCGTGATCGCGCACACGAACTGCGCGTTCACCCGCGCAACGATCACGCCCGAGAGCAGCGACGAGCCCATCGTGATCGACGCCGGGGTGGAAGCGGGAGCCGACGCCACGATTCCTCCGCCGAAGGACGCGGGGATCCCGAAGGAAGCGGGTGTGGTCGACGCGGCCCCGCCGATCCCCAACGAGCTGGTGGACGACGCGGAGATCACGGGTGGCGCCTGCGGGTGCCGCACGGCGGGAGCGCCTGCATCCAAGGCCCCGTGGCTCCTCGCGGGCCTGGCCGCCCTCTTCGCCGCACGACGCCGCCCCCGAGGGTAGCTTTGCCGCCTGCGGCCGGAGCCCCCCGCCCTCCTCTTCCCCCTCAGCCCTCAGCCCTTCCAGACCGTCTCAGAATCACCGTCGGTGAGCGCGGCGGGCAAACCGATAGCGCTCGAGGCTCCGACGGAAGACATCGCGCGCTCCGCCGTGAGCTGGGGTCGTGATCGATCCGCGTCCGACTCACGCCGGCGATCGTCTCCGGCACCTCCGGCCAGCTCTCCGACTCAATTCACACCGGTGATGAACTGCATCGCACGGTACGGCCAGTTCGTCTGGGTGTTCCACTGCGAAACGATGAGGTGGAGTTCGTGGAGCGTGGAGTCGGGGTGGATGTATCCGCCGTAGAGCTGCGCGACGACGGTGTCGCTCTCGAACCCCCAGGCACCCCCTTTGATCGGCTTGTACGTCTTTGCGGTGTGGAGATTCGATGTCGGACCGTCGAAGACCTTGATGGTAATGTCGTAGTCCTCTGCGTTGAACCACGCGAGCAGCCACTTGTTCTCGACCCGCCGCAAGGACATCTCGCCGAACTTGCCGGGGAGAACCACGGTTGCAGGATTGCCCCAGTTCCACGCGTTGTCCTTGTAGCCCCAGGGTTCGTAAGCGCCCTTGTCCAGCAGCTTGTCCTCGGGCACCCGGTGCAGGATGATCGGATCGGCACGCTTGAAGCTCGTCGACAGCACGTAGACGTAGCCGTCATCGCCGCGTTCCCAGGTCCAGAGCTGGCGAAGAGTGAAGTTCTCGTCGCCCTCCCAGCGTGCGTTGCTCAGGGCCCAGTTCTCACCGTTGTCGTCGGAGTACGCGATCTGCGACCAGCGCACGTTGCCCAGCCCCTGGTTCACCATGAAGTGCAGGTACATCCGACCGCCGATCGTGATCGCGTCCGTCGGCAACCACGTCGAGTAGTCCGGGCTCGAATGGCTGTAGTCGAGGATCTGCTTGGCGTAGGCGCCCCCCGCCGCGCTGGTGAACGTGATGCCGTTGGCGAGCCCGCCTGACGCGGAACGCAGGAGCACCGGCGAGCGCCAGCCCGGCCCCCCGATGCCGTTCTGCTCGAACGTGTCACCAAAAATGTAGGCGATCTGGCCGTTGGGCTGGCGTACGGCGATCCCCAGGTCGGTGCCGCCCACGCCGAACTGCTGAGCGCTCGTCCCCGGCCCGGTGAGATCCTTGATCTTCCGCGTCTTGGCTGGCGTGCTGGGAGCGCCGCCCGCGCCGCCCGCATCGACTCCGCCCGAAGCACCGCCCTCACCCACGGCGCCGCCTTCGCCTGACGCACCGCCCTTGCCCGACCCACCGCCCTTGCCCGAGGCACCGCCCTTGCCCGAGGCGCCGCCCTTGCCCGATGCGCCGCCGTCCCCCGATGCACCGCCCGCTGCCGCGTCTTCGGGCTCGCCCCCTTCGCCCGAGGCGCCTGCGGAACCACCTTCGCCGGGAATTGGAATCCACTGCGATCCGGCCCCGTCGCCGCAAGCGATCACCAGACACGGAACCGAGCAAACCGCCCACACCGAAAGCACCGAAAGAACCCGGCTCCGCGAGAGTCCTCGCCTGGCCTGTCCGGATGAACGCGATTCCATGCTGCCTGCTCCTTGGGTGATCGGAACTCGCTGGGGTCGTTCGCGAGCATAGCACGCCGTGTGCCGTCGCTCCTTCGCCAAGCACGTCGGAGCCTGCGGCTGCAATTGCCCGCGGAATTCACCGATGCGCGGAGCCCATCCGGTCAGGGTCGGAGGATCTCCCGCTTCCTCTCCGGGGGATCTGCGAGATCCTCGCGCTGCTCGGGCACTCGGGGTCGCGCGACGTCGTCCCCGAAGCTCGCCCCCCTTCCCCTTGCCTCTGCCGTGATAGGATCGACCGCGTCCACCGCGATGCGCATTGCCCTGCTCTATCCCCCCCCCTGGAAGATCCCTGCCCCGGGAGGTGCAGCTTTCGCTCCAGGACAGGGCCCGCCGAGCGAGCTGCGCGAGGGCGATCTCGACGCCGACTTCTTCCAGATGCCCTATGGGCTGCTCGCGCTCGCCGCGCAGGCCATGCGAGCCGGACACCAGGTCCGCGTCGCCAACCTGTCCGCCTGGCCCTGGGACCGCGTGGAGACCTGGATCGCGCGCCTCGACGCCGACCTCTTCGGCATGTCGTGCTACACGGCCAATCGCCGCGGCGTGGCCTTCACCGCAGAGGCGATCAAACGACACCACCCCGCCGCGCACGTGGTCGTCGGCGGTCCCCACGCCAGCGCCCTCGCCCCCGAGTTGCTCGCTCACCACCAAGGGATCGACAGCGTCGCAGTCGGCGAGGGGGAGCTCACGCTCCTCGAGCTGGCCGACAAGCTGCAGCGTCAGGAGCCGATCGACGGGATTCCGGGCCTCGCGACGCGCACGCACAGAGCGAGCCCCAGAACTCGAATCGATGATCTCGACGCCCTCGCCTCGCCCCACGAGCACTTCGCCACCCACATCGTCATGACCTCACGGGGATGCCCGGGGCGCTGCAGCTACTGCGCAAAAGACGCGGTCTGGGGTCGCCCCTGGAAGGCGCTGTCCGTAGGGGCCGTGCTCGACCGCCTCGAGCAGGCCGTCGCCCGCGTTCCCGTGCGCATGCTGATGATCAAGGACGACACCTTCACCGCGGATCGCAAGCGCGCCCTCGCCGTTTGTGAGGGAATCCGACAGCGTGGGATACACTTTCTCTGGAGCTGCGACACCCGCGCCGATGCCCTCAGCGACGACCTGCTCCGGGCCATGCGCCTGGCCGGTTGTCAGCGCATCAGCCTCGGCGTCGAATCCGGCTCTCCGTCCGTGCTCCGCGCAATCGGCAAGAACATCGCCCCCGATCGCGTCGCGCAGGTCACGCGCGCGGCAAGGCGCTACGGCCTCCAGGTCCGCTACTTCATGATGCTCGGCAATCGCGGCGAGTCCCGGGACACCATCCGCGAGAGCCTCGAGTTCCTGCGACGCTCCGCGCCGGACCAGTACGTGTTCGCGTGCCTCTCGGTCTACCCCGGCACGCGCGACGCCGCCGACCTCGAGAAACTGGGATACATCCACCGGGAGGACTGGTTCGACGGTGACTTCCTCGAGCTCAAGATGCCCTACGACGCCTCCGAGGCCGACCTCGCGGAGATGTCGCGCGTCTTCGAGGAACACCGCGGCCTGCGCGATCTCCGACGCCCCACCCTCGCCGAGAGCCGGGATGCCCTCGCATGGCTCGGCGACCACCACGCCGCGCACCTCGACGTCGCCGGAGCCGCGTGGCGCGCAGGCGCCCCGCAGACGACGCGCGACCACGCCTCTCGCGCCCTGGAGTTGGGGCTGCCTGTCCCGGGCTTGGCGCTGAACTACCTCGCTTGCGCGGCCTCCCTCGAAGGCGACCGCGCTGCCATGCTCGACGCGCTTCGGGAAGCCGAATCGCG
>JAKLDZ010000482.1 GCA_022703255.1 Myxococcota bacterium
GTAGTGGTCATGCCGGTTCTCCTTCGCACAGGGGGTTGGCTTTCCAGAAGGCGCGCAACTCGCGGCCCAGGTAGATGTTCACGCCGTCCTGGCCCTCGAAGAAGCCCACGGCCTGGAAGGTCGGCACCACAGCGTCCTGCGCCCCGGCGGCGATGCCCCTCCCCCCGCCGACTGGGTCACCGATCGCGAAGGCAACTTCTCCATCCACCCCATCCCCCCAGGTCGCGTCCGCGCGATCGTCCGTCACCCCGGCTTCGTCGAGGCCGTCTCTGAGCTCGTCACCCTCACCCCGGGCGGCTCCGCTCGCGTCCATGTCGTCTTGATCACCGGCGGCACCCTCGAGGGACGCGTCGTCGACGACCGCGGCTTCCCCGTCGCCTCCGCTCGCGTCCAAATCACCGCCCACAACGGCTCCTCCGAACGCTCCACCCTCACCGCCGACGATGGCACCTTCGCCTTCGCCTCCGTCCATCGCGACCTCATCGTCACCGTCTCCCGCCCCTCCAACCCCGTCGAACCCGCGTACCAGGCCCGCATCGCCGTCGGCAACGACGAGCGCAAGTCCCTCGATATCGTCCTGCGCGCAGAACGCGACCCGGTCGCCGTCACCGTGCAGGACGACCGCGGCTATCCCATCGACGCCGTGCAGGTCACCGCCATCTCCTTGTCCAAGGAGTCCTCGCTCCGCTCCACCTCGTTCACCGGCAAGGACGGGGTCGCCTCCATCCCCGATGCCGCCGGCGTCGCCATCCGCTTCGAGGTCTCCGCCCCCGGCTACGCCACCTTGATCAAGATCGTCCAGGAAGCCCCCAAGGAGCTCAAGCTGTCCCTGGTGCCGGGCGTCCGCGTGCGCGGCCGCATCACCGCGCGCAACGGCCGCGACCGCCTCGACGACGCCCTCGTCACCGCCTACGTCGAGAGCGGCGCCCGCCACCTGCGCACCGACAAGGACGGCAACTTCCAGATGACCGACCTCGCCCCCGGCTCGCTCAAGCTCCGCGTCGAGCACAAGGAGTACGTCGCAGTCGAGAAGGTCGTGACCATCGGCGAGCCCAACAACCGCGAGCGCATCGTCGAGCTCGATCCCATCAACCTCGACGACGCCGGTTCGGTCGAAGGCGAAGTGATCGACGAGCGGGGCGATCCGGTCGTCGGCGCCCGCGTCGCCAAGGACGCCGTCCCCACCTGGCTCCCGGTCGGTCCGCTCCCGCCGGGCGTCGTCGCCACCAACGCGCGCGGCGAGTTCGAGCTCGGAGGGCTCCCCGAAGGGCGCGTCACGCTCGAGGCGCTGCTCCCCGACCAGGGACGGGGCAAGGTTCACGGGGTCGAGGTGCTGTCGAACCGCACGACGCGGCGGATCCGCATCACGCTGCACAAGACCGAGGACTCGCGGTCATCGGAAGCGGGCGCAGGGCTGCTCGTCACGCTGCGCGACGCCACGGCTGGTGCGTCCGGGGTGGTAGTGCGCACGGTCGCAGCGGGGAGCACGGCAGAGCGGGCGGGCATCATGCCGGGCGACGTCATCGTGCGGATCGACGGGGTGGTGCCGTCATCGGCGGGGGATGCGCAGCGCAAGCTGGCGGGGCCGGAGAACCACGATGTGCTGGTGGAGCTGCAGCGGGGGAAGCAGACGTTGACGTTGCGGGCAGCGAGGGAGCGGATCCGGCAGTAACCGTCACCGGGGCAGCAGGCGGAGCGAAGCGGGCGCGCGCAAGGGAACGGCAGGGGCGAGAGCGTGGGAACGGCGGGGGCGGGGGCGAGAGCTGACCCGGTCGGCGTGAGGTATCGATGCGAATGGGGTGCGGCGCGAAGGGGTGCTTGCGCTGGCGACGCGTCGCTAATAGGCGCAGACGCTGGTATCACCAGAAGAAGAGCAGAAGTCACACCACATTTCGACAAAATGACCGGCGTACAGTTGCTCTTCCATTCTCCATATTCCACCGAGTCAGTCGAGCCACCGTCACCACCGCAATCCCTGTTTGTTATGGACTCGAAGTAGCATGCAGACTTCGGCTGAAGGAAGCCAGTGGCGCCGGGCGTCGTCGCGACCAACGCGCGCGCCGAGTTCGAGCTCGGCGGGCCGCCCCCCCCCGAAGGGCGCGTCACGCTCGAGGCGCTGCTGCCCGACCAGGGACCGGGCACGGTTCACACGCCCACGCGCACGCACGGCTTGACTTGGGGGGAGGGGGGGGTAAGGTTGGAGGGTTCTTTGGCAAGGAGTCTCCCTCGGGGGCGATCGGTCTCGACGGGGGCGTTTGGAAGCTGGGCTGCGCGACCGTGGGTGCTCATGACCACGTAAATCCTGTGGGCAAAAAGAAACGCGAACGACAACGCGCTTGCTCTCGCTGCCTGATAAGCAGTAGGGCCGTCCGAAGTGGGAGTCCTCCAGTACTCCTATCGAGGGCGTCAACGAACTGGATAGTCTGCCTCTGGGGTCACCCCGGGAGGTGGGCGAAATGAAGGGGTGACTGACCTGGGAAGGGCCTGCCGGTGGGCGCGACTCGGGTGAGAATGAACACCGGAGAGGTCACGTGGGATGCACAGTGGACGAGCCTTCGGACCCGGGTTCGATTCCCGGCGCCTCCACTAATCTCATTACTCGTTTCCCCTGTTCTTCCAGGCAGTTGCAACCCGTTCGGCGGCTATCGCAGTGGCTGTAGTAGGCACTGTAGTAAACGTCGGCGGGCGCCTGGGGTCGGGGTTCTTCTCGTCGTCCTCGGTCCGGGCATGCAGATGCCCGCCACGGCGCTCGATCTTCAGCTTCGCCACCTCCTCGCACAGCGATGCCCAGGGCAAGGACGTGTAGACGTTGATGATGTCGCCCCGCTGGGCGTGTGTGACGTGCTCGAGGATGTCGCCACGAGCGCCGTCGACCCTGGCGAGCGTGATGAACGTCCGACGGAGGTCGTGGCTCCGGCGGTGACGCAGGCCGAGACGATCCAGATCCTCGAGCAGCTTGTTCCGGGCATGGTGGCGGCTGCGCATCTCGCCGTCCCGTGAGGGGACGATCAGGTCGTCGGGGGTGGGCTGGCGCCCCATCATCTCGACCCAGCCCCGGAGCTTCCACTCGGCCAGCATGGCCGCTAGGGTGGGATGCACCGGGACCTCCCGGCCCCGGCTGGTCTTGGTCTTCTTCTCGTACGAGCGGGCCACAACGAGACGCCCGAGCGGCTGGGCGTCCGTGTCGTAGTCCCTCCACCGTTGGCCTGCCGCCTCGCCGAACCGCTCGCCGGCCAGACCTTCCAGCCCGTAGAGCACCTGGCGGTCCCACGGGATGAGGTCGGAGGAGATCAACGCCTCGAGTTCCTGGCGGATGAACACGGCGTAGGGACGCCACTCCGCGTCCTTGTCCTCCTTTTTCGGCAGGTGCTCCTTGCCCAAGACGGCGGGATTCGTCGTGATGACCTCTTCGATCAACGCGGTCTTGAATACGAGTCTGATTGTCCCGTACACAGAAATGATCGTACGGGGGGCGTGGATGCCATCGCCGCGCAGGTGGTCGATGATCCCGATGAGGTGTCGGGGCCGAACGTCCTGCATCGGCATCGAGCCAATGCGGGGGACGACATGAAGTCGCAATTGGGCTTCTTCGTTTTCGACGTTTGCCACGTCGCGAACCCTGCGTTTCTTGAGCCAGCGCTTGATGTACTCCTTCACAGTGATTGGGCCGAGATCCTGCTCCTTGGGCCACCCATGAGCAGTGATCTGCGCCTCGAGTTTCTCCATCGCCTGTCGTGCCAAGGTCTCTTCTCCGACCTTGAAGCCGGACGGCATGCACCGCTGCCTGCCCGTGACTGGGTCTACGACCCCGATCCACAGGCGATTGCCACGGCGGTACACCGATCCCACGTGGTTCCTCCTTCCTACTTCTTCGCCCCGCACCTGGCGGCTCGCGACGTCAGCGCGCGAACCCTGTCATCGAAGTCGATCACCTCGCCGTCGCCGCCGTTCGAGCTGCCAGCCATCAGGGCGTGCAGCTCATCGACGCGGACACGCAGGATGCGGGGCTCGGGCTGGTAGGCCTTGAGCTTCCCCTGCTTGATCCAGTTGCGAATAGTCGACTCGTGGACGGCACCGATCTTCGCGGCCACCTTCACGGTCGCGTACTCGCTGGAGTGCGTCGCTTTGGCCCCGGCAAGCTTGCCGAGCTCCTCGGTCAGCAGTTGACGCACCTCCCGCTTGACCACGTCGGCGCTCTCGGCAACAGCCTCGCGGACCAGCTCGCGAAACAGCACGTCGAGAGCAGCGATAGCGCCGTTCATGCTGCACCTCCCGACCGGGGCGTGCGCGCTTTGGAATTGCGAGCACGTGTCTTCCCCAAGTTATTATCGCCGCTATCGGGCTGTTCTTGATTGCCGCG
>JAKLDZ010000483.1 GCA_022703255.1 Myxococcota bacterium
TGCTCGCAACCGTCATGAGCAGGCTCTCCCTGCCGGTTCCTCCGCGCGAGACCCAGAGCGTCTCTCCGCAACCGCTCACCTCACGATCCGCTCCCCCCCCTCCCCTGCCCTCCACGCGCCCCTCGCCTGGCTGCGTCCCCCAAACTCCGTCTGCGATCCACGTCGCGCATCGCGACACCGCCGGCGCGAACACGGCCCAGGGCAACGGCGCCGCGGCCCGGCAGAAGCGCGAGCCCGATGCGCCCGCCCCAAGACCCTCGGTCGAGCTCGTGCTCGGCATGGCGCGACACCAGGCGGCTCCGCACATCCAGGTCGCCCCGGCGCGCGGGCAATCCGCCGCGCCGCAGGAGAAGGCCGAACGGCCCCGCGAGTCGTCGCGTCCGAGCCAGAGTGCGATGGCCGCGGTCGACGAGGAGCTCCGGGCATTCCTCGAAGGGTCGAGCCCGACTCCCGCATCGCCGCCGATCGCATCGCCGCCGATCGCATCGCCGCCGATCGCATCGCCGCCGATCGCATCACAGTCTCCGTCCGCACGCATCTCGGACAGGGAGACGGCGCCTCCGCGCGAAGCGCAGCCTCCGCCGGATGCACCGAGGGCCTCGCAGTTCCCGTCGGAGCCGACGCCTTCGGAACGGACCGCGCCCCAGAGCGCAGCATCGATCCCCCGCAACTCCCACGCGCCGCTCGACGAGCGCCCTTCGATGGCTCCCCCGGGCGCTCGCGGCTCGGTGCCCCCGGGCGCGGTGCTGCCGAACGAAGGCCGATTCGTCGGCGTGCAGGGCGCAGAGGACATCCTCCGCCTGCCGTTGCGCCGGGCCACCGCACCGGCCGATCTCGATCCGATCCGGCTCCCGTCGCTCCTCATGTCCTTGGGGCGCCGCAAGGAGTTCTGCGGCGTGCTCGAGCTCGATCGCGGAGGCGAGTCGATGCATTGGGAGCTGAACCAGGGGACGATCGCGCTGGACACTGCGCGCGGCAAGGACCGGTTCCTCGCGACGTTCCTGTGGAGCGAGGGGACGTACCGGATCACGGCGCAGGCGGAGGGAAGGCACGCGGACAAGGGCGAAGCGCTGGCGAAGCTCGTGGTGGACGGGCTGCGCTGGGTGCTCCGGCAGGAGCAGGCCGATCGGCTCGCGACGTTGCTGGAAGGGAAGCTGTCGATGGCGCCGACGACGACCCCGCGGGGGTTGGCGCTGGCGCGGGCGGTGGGTTTCTGGCCGTCGGAGAGCCGGTTCCTGCGCTACCAGTGCGACGGCACGCTGACGGGGCTCGAGGCGGCCAACAGCGGCGGGATCGCGCGTCCGACGGCGCTTCAACTGATGTTCCTCATGGACGCCCTGGGAGAGCTCACCTGGGCGCCTTGTGCGCGCAAGGAAGGGCCTTCGCTGCAGCAGCAGGTGGAATCCCGCGCAGCCGAAGCGCCCCACGCGAACTACTTCGACCTGCTCGGCCTGCACTGGAGCGTCGAGGACCGCGATGTCGAGGCGGCGCACGCCGCAATGGTCGAGCAGTACGGGCCTTCCTCCGAGGCGTTCCGCGTGGCTCCCGACGCGTGCCGTCAGCTCCTCTCGCTGGCGAAGATCGCCTACGAAGCCCTCGGCAAGAGATCGTCGCGCGTCGCCTACCTGGCGAAGATCAAGCCGGACCTCGACTTCCTCTCACTGTCCGAGCTGCTGCGCACGCGCGCCGAGGCCCAGTCCCTCAAGGGTGACTCGATCACGGCGGAGGCATCCAAGCGTCTCGTGCACGACGTCGATCCGCTGGCGCAAGTATCGCGCAAGGAGCTGGATCTGAGGCAGTTGAAGGGGTGACGGAGGAGCCCGATCGGGTAGCGACCGATCTCATGACTTTCGCCCGCCGACTCCCGCGGCTCTCTCGGCGATGGATGCCGACGCACTCCTGATCAAGCCCGCCGCTGCCGAAGTGCTGATTGGCAAGCTCCGGGAGTTTGAGGGAAGTGTCACACCCTGCGCGAGATCAGTGGCACGCAGCGAATACCCCCAACCCCGCACACGTCACCGGGCATTCCAACGGATCCCAGCTCATTCCATCCTCGGAGCAAACAAGAAGCGACTTCCAGTCCAACGAGCAGTGCCGGGTCCCCGGAGTGCAGTTCTCTGCGCATTGGGCTTTCGACGCGTCGCACATGCCAACTGCACAGGTCTTGACGTCACTCCAACCATTGCCCTCTGCATCGCATTTTCGAAGAGTGTCGTCCTCGCAGACGTAGGTCCCCGCCAGACAATCCGTGAGCACGATGTCGTCGGCGCCCGCCACCTGCAGACAGCCCACAGGAGCGAAGACCGCGCCCACGAACAGCAGAGCCCGCAGGACGCGAGCCTCAGTGTCTTTGGGCCTCGGATTGTCCAGGAGCATCAGAACGATCCCTCCAACGAGCACTGCGTTGGCGACAGGGACAGGGACACGTGAGGTGCGGCAGCCCCACGATTGACAGCTTTCGGCGAATCCCTGGTCGAGGACAGAAGCGCGACGGAGCCCAGGCCCACGCCCAGGGCCGCTAGCGCGAAGGAGATATTGGAAGTCCATCCCAAGGCGCGGGTCGTGTTGTAGTGGTCTTCGTACCTGCCTCGCTCGCAGACGTTTCCTCCACATTCGTCCTTGAGGTCGTTCGTGCGATTGATCGTGAGGATTCCGGTCACGACACCGGTGGCAAGGGCTGCGCCCCCGATCCCGAATCCAATCCAGCTGACAGTGGGAATGCCCGCTGAGCGCCTGACCGGAGGCTCGACCGCCTTTGGGAACCGCAGGACGACAGTCTTGGAGTCACGCTCCGCGACCACCACAGTCTGAACCACCTCGGGGAATCCCGCCGCGAGCGCCGAAACGCGGAGAGTTCCCGGGTTGACCTTCTGCGTCGCCCCCCAGCGCCCCGCGTTCGCAAGCACACCGTCGATGCGCACGGTCGGCTGCGTACCTTCGGGGAGATTCTCGACCGTGATGGTCAACGAGGGAATGCGGGCGTCAAGCTGCTCCAACAGCTCTACCGCCCCACTACGAGCTTTCACGAACGCGGCTGGCTCGGGGCTCGACTTGGGCATCTGCGAGATGCCGTCAGCCACCTCGCGCGCCTCGGTGAGCTTGCCCATGCGCTCCAGGGCTTTTGCCACAGCGAGCCGCGTCGTGGGCACCCCCATGATGGCGTCGGCCTGACGGTAGTACTCCAAGGCAGTCCGGAAGCTACCTCTCTCGAATTCCGCTTCTCCGCGCTGCATCGCGTCTGCAGCGCGCTCCTTGTCCTTCTCCGATTGCGCTGTTGCCTGTGAGCAAGGCAGAACGAGCAACAAGACAAGTGCCGCACGCGTGCACCACAATCGCGAGACTCGACGGCTTCGCCTCAAGCTCACCATCCGTATCGCTCCTTGCGGCGGTCCTTGGACGTGTCAGGAACCGGCCGCGTCGTGGCGCTGCCTCGCGCTGCCGGCGCCGCGTCCAGACCTCTCGGAGCCGTCGAGGCACTGGCACGCGCGTCGGCAGGCGGCGCATCGACAGATGCTTCAGCCGCATCGATCGGCACGAAAGCCGCGGAGGCCGAAGCGGAAACGGGCGCCGTCCCTGCCGCAGCGATCGAGGAAGCACCAGGCTGGGGCTCGGCGCTGTCGCCCGCGAGCCACGACGCGGCGAGGAAGGACAAGCCGATCCCAAGGGCCCCAGCGCCGGCCAGCCAGAGCTTGCCCCGGTGACGCGGCGAAACGGCGTCCTCCCGCAACTCCGAACGGAGGAGCGCAAGGTCCCCCCCCGCACCGATTGGCCCCGAGGAGCTGGTCACGGGATCGACCGTCGACACCTCGTCGGTCACAGAGGCTGCACCGAGCGCGCCCGCGGCAACCTTCGGAGGAAGCGACCGAGTCGCACCAGCAGCGCGTGCGATCTGCTCCACTTCCTCGAGGGACGGCGGCGCTTGAATCGACTTTTCCGCCGCAGCGACAAGCTGCGCGCGTGCACGCAGCGTCTCGCCGGCCACCGCCTCGCACCATCGCGCCACGTCACGCGTCGTGGCAGGCGGCAGCGCCCTCTCTAGCGCATCGGCCATCATCAGGGCCGTGGAGAACCGCTTCTCCGGGTCGCGGCTGAGCCCCCTCATCACAACGGATTCGATGCCTGCAGGAAGACCAGGCACGAGCTTGCTCGGCGGATCCACCGCCCCCGCAAGCACCGCGTACATCGTCGCCACCTCGTCGCCGTCGAACAGCCGCCGTCCCGTCAGCACCTCCCACAGCACCGCGGAAGCGCCGTAGATGTCCGCCCGTCGATCGACCATGTCGCCCGCGATCTGCTCCGGCGCCATGTACGCCAGCTTGCCCTTGAGCTTGCCATTCTGCGTCGTCTGAATCCTCCC